>JASEGR010000099.1 GCA_030017955.1 Candidatus Eisenbacteria bacterium | reverse complement strand
CCTTTTTCGGAGGTTACACCATCTCCTCTTTTACAGGAAGCCTATGACATCACCGAAGGAGGCAAGCAATGCCAACTGAACATACTGATATCGGAGGAATGATCCTTCCGTCAAAATCGATCGAGCGGGCGAGAAAGGTGCTGGAGTTTAGAGGTGAGTTGACAGGGCTGAACAAAACAGACGTAAACTTTCTTAAAGGGCTACCGGCAATGATCATGCAGAACGGGCTCGGGCAGACGGTTGCATTCCTGAAGGTGAAGTCCAAGGACAGCATTCTTTGTGTTTTGTGCAAATTGTTGGACATCGAAATTGGTGACCCAATCACAGCAATCCTCAGATTAGATGTTCAGGAATACTGCAAGAAGCAGCGCGAGGCCATAGAATGCGCCGCATGGATGAAAGAATTCGGTCTCGCATTTCGGCCACCAGCCGAGAAAACGGAGTAGTAAAGTGATCCCAGTACCCGCGGCAATGACCGGAGATCGTGACTTTGAGACATCGGTCAACCTCTCGCTTCGCTACTACAAACTTGCTGATGTCTTTGAGGAGAAGAAGAACAACGCAAAGCAGCTCATAGGGTACGAGATCACAAAGGACAGATCTAAGTTTCTCAAGAATGTAATCAAGCGTTCGACCGAGAAGAAAGATGTTTACGCGGAAGCATTTCGGCTTCGCAGACAGCAGCTTGATCAGATAGGCGACGGCTTCCCTCTCACGACTGCCAAGCGTCTTCTCTTCGGTGTTGGTTATTCCCATCCGCTGGAGATCGGCTTTACTTTTGACTGGACAACGGGGCTGCCCATTATTCCCGGCAGTTCGCTCAAAGGTGTGGCGAGGTCATTTGGCAAGGACAAGGAGAGTCGTGATCAATTAGGGATAGATGCAGAGACGTTGAAACAAATTCTTGGACCCGATCCGAAGGAGCCGCCGCACGAATCCGGGAGAATCATCTTCTTTCCCGCATATCCTTGTCTGCGCCCCGATCAGGCCTTCCTCGAGTTGGATGTGATGACCCCGCACTACAAGGAGTATTACGACGACCCTTCGAACCCTCCGGCAGATTGGTACAATCCCGTTCCCTTGCACTTTCTGACGGTCCCTGTAGGCGTGAAGTATTGTTTCCGTCTGGCCGATCGACATAATCTCGCAGAAAAGGAGACACCTGATAACCTCCTGGGCAAAGCAATGTCCATTCTTAAATCGGCTCTCACCGAACACGGCGTGGGGGCAAAAACGGCTGTGGATTATGGATACTTCAAAGAATAAGGTTCACTTTTTCACGATTTTCATTTTTCCATTCAAGTACTTTGGATGGGACGGACACAATCAGGTAGCAATAACCCCTCAAGCCGCCGTTAAGCCATTGACGGATGGGCGGACGGTGAAATGGAGAGAGAGTCTCTTTTCTATTGGAGACAAGGAACAGAAAGCTTGGACTGCAGAGAGCTTGGAAGAACTACGAAAGGAAATACTTGAGTATAGCGAAAGCTCTCGCTCTGGTGCCGCCCCCGCCGTACTAGAGAAACAGAAAGACAAGATTGACGAGAAGTTCAGACCCATGCGTGAGCATAACGAATGGTATTATTTCCACCCGTACGTTCGAGAGATGATTTTCCGAAGCCACCTTAGCGATGACGGCAGCATGCGGTTTCTCACGAGGACCGACTATACTACGCTCTGCGTTCAGGTGGTCGATGACGACAATCCTCCCCGACATATCTCGGCACATGTGAAGTCCATTGATCTACATCTCTATGATAACCAAATAGGTCTTCTCAGCATCACCGCCGAGAGCGAGAACCAGCACACGTTTGAGGAGCTTCTCCGTTTCAATGATGTAGCAAGGCGTGTGTACCCGCCTTTTCTTGGTTTCTATAGGCCGGAGAGAGATGACGAGAAGGCCGCGATTATGGACATGGACCTCAGCCCTACGTCTGCTGCAAGAAAGGGGGGTGGGATACTTCCAAATACCGTAACACTGACTGGAAAATCTCGGCCTATTCAGCAAGTATTTGAAAGTATCACGTTGCCGCAAACCGAGCCATTTCTGAGCAAGATCATACTGAAGCTTCTGGATCCGCTTCAATTCAAGCCTTGGGAAGAACAGAAACTCCAAGCGAACAAAATCTATTTCGATTCCTTCACCGACGATCGCATGTTCATTGTTTCCTATTGTGCTGAGCCCGATCTCGCTCAACGTTTGAGCCCGCAGTGTTGCGGGCACTTCAACTATGAAAGTTCCGACGAATGGTATCAATTCCTCTTTGTTGACGGGAAAACGATGGGAGTGGCAAATGAGTCAATGAAACGAGAGCTCATTCGAAAACACACAAACGGACGGTGGGCAGAGTACAGAACCCTGTACGGCATGTCCCGCTACAGTTTTGTTATGTTAGGCGACGGTAAGGACTTCTGCAAGAGAGTTCTATATCATCACATGAAAGGTGCTTACTACCAGCTTGCACTCATCATCCTCTTCCAACGGGCAATGCTGCTTAAGTTTTCTGAGGATGTCAAAGAACTCACGAAAATGTTCAAGCGCAGCAGGCCGTCGGAACAGTTCTTTCGTCGCGCAGACAAGCTCTATGGCGAGTTTATCGCGTTCACCAATCGTTACTGGCATTCTGAGGTGACTCCGCAGGAGCAGGGTATTGAACTGTATGATAAATGGACCAGGCTTCTGGAGCATGGCCGGCTCTTCGAGGATGTAAACGGTGAGATCCAGGACTTGGCCCTGTATGTTCGCAACGCAATCGAGCATAGGACAAGCGACAGGATTAAAGCATTGACGAGGGTGCTCGTAAGGTTGACATGGATGCTGGTGGGTCTGACCGTGTTGCTTCTTGTGCTGACCATCTGGCTTGCCTTCATAGGTGAGGGAGAGTTGCCCCAGAAGCGCTTCTGGCTTCTGCGGCCCGAATGGCTTGGCTACGTCAAAAGTGATCCATCTAAATGGATTCTGATAGTAGTGATAGCAGTTCTCTTTCTGATCCTGGTGGTTGGTATTCTTTGGTTCTCCCTAAACAGATTCAAGAGACTGTTCGGGAAATCGTCCAGTGGTAGCTAGGCTCGAACCTACCACCACAACCCTCATCTGCCCTCGCAACGATGGCGAGGGTGTTGCCATTATCGAGCTGGCGAAGTGCTTGGGATTTGATGTGCGTGAGTCCAACCAACCGTGGGGCGCCACGCTTGAGGAAGAACCGGCGATGACCTTTGCCGATCTCAAGGAGAACGTGGTCATTGTAGAAATGCCCGGTGTTGCGAAAGAGAAGGAACTAGGGGAGCGGCATAAGCTCTACATCATTGACCACCATAAGTACGAAAGCATCGACCGCGGCAACCCGAGAAGCTCACTGGAGCAACTTGCAGAGCTCGCCGGCTACACACTCAACCGCTGGCAGACGGGAGTTGCGCTGAACGACCGTGGCTACATCCCGGCGCTGCAGCAGCACCAGTACAGTAGGGAAGAGATCCGCCAGATACGGGAGTTCGATCTACGAGCACAAGGCTATATTGACACTGATTTTCGGAGGTTGGAGGCCGAATATGAGCTGGGACAAACGCGCGACAATCAGCTCTACGTTGTTCAAACATCCCAGCCTAAGACGTCTTATCTTGCGGACGTGCATTTTTGGAAGAACACAGAACGCACACAGAAGCTTGATCTTCTTATTCTGTCCACATCCAACAATGCGCAGGTAAAGAAAGTCTCGTTCACTGGCCGGCCCGCGGTTGCTCGACGGCTTTTCGAAAAACTAGGTGGCTTTTGTGGCGGCGACGAATGTGCATCCATGTATTGGGGAAAGGAACTGCCGGAAACACCACAATTAGACGAGCTGCTGAAACATGTTGATGAGGCAGTTGAGCGGAAAGAAGGGGGATGATCGGAGGGGAACGGGACGTTTCATTGAGAGCGCCCCGACTCTTGTTGCTTCCGTGCGCGAGGCCTCCTGGGTTCTGATTACTGTGCCTTCAACTGCCTGTAGCTCAGAAGATTCCCGACCGAACGAGACTGAAACAGGTATCTCTGCGCAGGACAGAGTAGGGCTTACAAACAGGGGACCTGACAGAAGCTCAGCCTGAAACAGGTGTCCCTGCGTAATGAAGAACAACGTTGGATTAACGGAGTGCCGGACTGGAATACTCCTGACGTGAAAATCATGAATCAGTTTGCACATCTTACCTGGTATCGTCTCCGCTTCAGCATTATCAACACGCGACTCGCACATTCTACCAAAGCGCATGCTGTGTCGGTGGTTGATGCGATTATTAAAAGTGCTTCTGCACGCATGATTCCGCCGCTGGTCGAAGAGCTTTCCGGAAAACTCTTCTTTCACATCACCGACCGTAAATTCACCTACAAACTTCATCAGACAGCGAAATTGGATGTTGAGTTAATTGCAGTACGGCTTGATGAGGGGTTTCTGGCCAAGTGGCGTGACGCGCTACAGGAGTATCTCTCCTCGCCCGAAGGCGAGGAGAACTTCTCGCTGGTTCGGCTTGGGGAAGTTGAAGCACAAACGTATGATGCACTCATCTCCTCGTTCCCAAACCAGAAAACGAGCGGAGAGATTTGTTTGGAGTTCTTCACGCCAGTGCCGTTTAAGCCTGAGAAGTCAAAGCGGCGGACAATTCTCTCACGGACAGCGTTCGTAAATCTTTTCGAGAAACGTTTCTCAAAATTGTTTGGCGAAGAGTTTGCGTACAAATCCGGCTCTGACGATTTCTCGGTATTGCCATATTACTGGAGCTATGCGGAGATCAAACACCTTTCACATTCCCAGTCCGGAACAACACAATACATCAATGGCTGCGCCGGCAAGTTGTACATCAAAGGGAGCTTTGCCGACTTTCTTCCATTCCTGATCCTTGGTTCCGAGTTGCATGCCGGGCTGAAACTCTCTAATTCCCAAGGGTACTATAAGTTGCACTTCCAATCACCCGGCTACTTCTGTGCGTATTTTCCTAACAAGCAGGCGCTCGCCGCGTTGACGCGTGATGTGCTGCAGCGCTACGACCATGCCGCAGAGTCCCTTGTAGCGGAAGCGGGGCTGCAGTTTGATGAAAACTCATTTGCTGAACAACTTGTCGAGGAACTGAAAGGCGGCACGTACACCCCTTCGCCCAACACAGCATTCATGGTGAAAAAAAAGAGCGGCGGGGAACGGATGGTGGAGCAGCCTGCATATAGAGATCTAATCGTGGAGGAGTATGTGTTGAAGACATTCTCCGACACTGCGGAGAGGATCTTTGAAGAGGAATCGATTGGCTTCCGGCGTGGAGTTTCACGGCAGAAGGCGGTAGAAATGGTACGCGCATCGCTTGCGGACGGCTACCGCTACGTAATCGAGTCCGACATTGAGGATTTCTTCCCTTCCGTAGATTTGCATGTGTTGGAGCGTTTGCTGGATTCGTACATTCCCGTTCAGGACGCGCTGCTGAAGAGTCTCCTTGTGCGTTCTGCGCGGACGGGGTACTTGCTCAATGGCCGCTTTCAGGAGAGAGTGAGGGGTTTGGCGCAGGGAAGCCCGCTCTCACCGCTTCTGGCAAACCTGTATCTCGATTCCTTCGATGAGGCGGTGAAGTCATGGGGAGTGCGGCTTGTTCGCTATGCGGATGACTTCATTATTCTTACAAAAACGATCGATGAGGCTGAGAACATTCTTTCGAAAACAGAGGCATGCTTGTCGCACCTTGGCTTGAAGCTGAAGAAAGAGAGGACTTGCATCAAGCCGATGCAGGAGGGGTTCCAGTTTCTGGGTATCCGATTCAATGATTCCGAAGTGCAGGTGTTGCCAGAGGAAGAGCTGAAGTTGCTGAAGAAGCCGCTTTACGTCACCGAGCCGTACACGTTTCTGGCAGTGAACGGGGATGCGCTGGAGGTCAAGAAAGGAAAAGAGGTGCTGGAGACGATTCCATTGAGGAGAGTGAGTGAGATTATGGTCATGGAGAAAACCGTCTTCTCGACGGGGCTCATCACCAAGTGCACTGAGCACAACATTCCGTTCACCATTACGTTGAACTCCGGCTACTATGTCACCACGGTGATGCCCGACTCGAAGAAGTATTTCGACATCTCCTACGAGCATGCAAAAAAATATTACTCGCTGGGTGAGACTGCACTCCTTTCGATCGCGAAAGAATTTGCTGCCGGGAAGCTGAAAAACTATATAGCACTGTTCAAGCAGCGCTATCGGGTAGATATGCATCACTTTGTGCACGAACTGGAAGAATTCGTCGCCCGCATCTATGCCGCGGCGACGGTGCATGAAGTGCGTGGATTGGAGGGGGCGGCGGCAAAGAAGATCTATCCGGAACTAAACGCCCTCATCAACGACAGAAAATTCCACCTGGCAAGGCGGGACCGGAAGGAACCGGACCGGATCAATTCCCTGCTCAACTTTGCCTACTATCTCCTCTACTCTCGGTTGAATGTAACGGTCAGAGCTGTGGGGCTGAACCCGTATCTTGGGTTTCTTCACAGCGCTGAAGACACGTATGAATCGCTCGTGGCGGATCTTGTGGAGCTGTTTCGTGCTCGGATCGATCGGTTCATCGTCCGGATACTGAATTTGAAGGTGATCCAGCCTGCCGACTTCGTGCAACACGGTAAGGGATACTATTTGACTAGGGATGCTTCAAAGAAATTCCTGAATAGTCTCGAAGGTGAGATGGAGAAGAAGAACTCCGATGAGAGACTTTCCCTCAAGGAAACAATTTACGTGCAGGTGCGTGTGATTCGAGCGTGGGCGGTTGATAATGGCTCGCTGTCGTTTTATACTTGGGAAGTATGACTAGGGCCGCAGATTACGCCGTCGTCTATGACATCAGCTCAGACCGAGAGCGGGCCAAGGTGGACAAGCTGCTTAAAGGTTTCGGGTTTCGAATTCAGAAGAGCGTGTTCGAGTGCAGGCTGACAAAAGGAGGAAGGAAAGAGCTTATCGAGAAGTTGGAGCGCTTGAAAATCAAGACAGGCTTTGTAAAAGTGTACCGAGTGGAGTATACGACGGGGGCAGACGTGGTGGGGGAAAAGAAAGGACCTGCAATTGATGAAGGCAATGCCTACATTGTGTAAGTCATTCAGAACCTCCCTGAAAAACGCGGTCGGTTGGTCAGATTCGGGTGAGGTTCTGAATTTTGGTCGTGTAACTTCTTTCTCTGCAACAAGTTTCGAACTGGATAGTCCGAGAGGACATGCGGGTTGACTCGCGCTGAAACTTTAAGGATTCAGGATTCAGGATTAAGGATTCGTCCGAGAGGACATGCGGGTTGACTCGCGCTGAAACTTTAAGCTCTTCACCCTTACCTGTAATTCTTTAGTCCGAGAGGACATGCGGGTTGACTCGCGCTGAAACCATCATCCCATTTGTAGCGTCGCGTGAAAAGTCCGAGAGGACATGCGGGTTGACTCGCGCTGAAACTTTTACACGATGCGGTTGAGGCACAACCATAGTCCGAGAGGACATGCGGGTTGACTCGCGCTGAAACATTGCCTCTGCCATACCCTCCGTGAGTTCTGTCCGAGAGGACATGCGGGTTGACTCGCGCTGAAACTTCACCGCCCCACTTTCCCGATTCACGAGAAGTCCGAGAGGACATGCGGGTTGACTCGCGCTGAAACAATCACACCCATGGCCTGATGCGCTATTAGTGTCCGAGAGGACATGCGGGTTGACTCGCGCTGAAACATACAGCTCACCGGGGAAAATCATCTTGTTCGTCCGAGAGGACATGCGGGTTGACTCGCGCTGAAACACTCTGTTTCTAGTTTCTCCCCAGGGAATTGTGTCCGAGAGGACATGCGGGTTGACTCGCGCTGAAACAGTTGCAGAGCACGAAGAGGGTGATTCGTTGTCCGAGAGGACATGCGGGTTGACTTGCGCTGAAACACTCCGCGTTTCCGATACTCCGGAATAATCGTCCGAGAGGACATGCGGGCCTCCCGCTGAAGCGAATTTATTCTGCATCTCAAACGCCTCCTTTTGGTCTGGGAATTACGTGATGTGTCCCACTACTGTCCCGTTAAAAGTTGAGCAATGATAACTGGTTACGTGTTTGGTCCGTTTCATTTTGTGTGTCGGATGTTGTAAGTAGTTGAACCATATGGGTCCTTTCGAAAAGAGAGATGCTCAGGATTTGTAGGATTTCGCTGAGGCTGCGATTGATGTTGAGCTGTTTCTTCACTATGGCGACAAGGACGTAGGTGGTGATGGCGATCCAGATTTGAGTCTTTACAGCGTTCATCGAGGTGCCATAGAAGGTCTTGATTCGGAGGTGTTGTTTGATCCATTTGAAGAACAGTTCCACCTGCCACCTGCACTTGTAGAGAGACGCGATTGTGAGTGGAGGGAGTGTGAAGTTGTTGGTGAGAAACACGAGTCGTTTGTTTGTATCGGTGTCGAAGAAACTGATTCGTCGGAGTGGAGCAGGATAATATCCTGCGGTCTTGATTCCATTCAGGATGATGGTCTGGTCTGTGCGCAGACCTGTGGATTTGTCGACCGTGCGGCGTGAGTGCACGTGGTAGTCCATGTTGGTTTTGGCGCGTATGACGAAGAATGCCAGGCTCTG
>JASEGR010000098.1 GCA_030017955.1 Candidatus Eisenbacteria bacterium | reverse complement strand
AGAGTAAAAAAGCTGATTAAGCAGAGGGTAATAATATGCCTCTTCACTTTCCACTCTCTACTTTCTACTTTCCAGTATAAGGGTGACAGGCCCATCATTGATGAGGTGAACCTCCATCTTGGCTTGAAACTCACCTGTCTGGACAGGGATGTTCTCTTCCCTCAATCTAAGGATGAATCGTTCGTAAAGATCTTTGGCAAGGGCGGGGTCTTCTGCTTCTGTAAAGGAGGGTCTTCTTCCCTTCCGGCAGTCGCCATAGAGGGTGAACTGGGAGATAATCAGCATCTCCCCGCTTATTTCTCTTAACGAAAGGTTGAACTTTCCGGAGGCATCTTCGAAGATTCTAAGGTCGGGTATCTTGGAGGCAACATAGGAGAGATCCTCCTCTCCATCTCCTTTTGCCACACCGACGAAAACGAGAAGTCCGTTTCCAATTTTTCCACAGAGCTGCTCATCGACATGAACCTCTGCGGATTTGACCCTCTGAATGACCGCTCTCATGCTACCGTGTCCGTGTCTCGTGTCCGTGAAACATTCTCCGGGATTCGCGAGACATAGGCCCGAAACTCCGAACTCCCAACTCCGAACTGTTAACTCTCTTTTTCTTTATCCTTCTTCGCCTGGGCGATGACCCTTTCGGCCATCTGGGCGGGCACTTCCTCATAATGGGAGAATTCCATGGTGAAGGTTCCTCTTCCCCCTGTCTTTGAGTTGAGGTCCGGAGCATATTTCAGCATCTCTGACATGGGGACATTGGCCTGGATCGCCTGATAATTCCCTTTGGCATCGACCTTCAAGACCCTCCCCCTCCGGCTGTTGAGATCGCCGATCACATCGCCGATGTTTTCATCAGGGGCGGTCACCTCCACCTTCATCACCGGTTCAAGCAGCACGGGATTGGCTTCCTGCACCCCTTTTTTAAAGCACATGATCGCTGCAAGTTTAAAAGCCATTTCAGAGGAATCGACTTCATGGGACTTTCCGTCGTAAAACCGGACCTGCACATCCACCACCGGATAACCGGCCAATATGCCGCTCTGCAAGGCTTCAACGATCCCCTTCTCGACGGCAGGAACAAAATTTCTCGGGACATTCATTCCCACAAGGGCATTCTCAAATTCGAAGCCTCTTCCCCTGGGAAGCGGAGAGATATCGAAATGGACCTCCGCAAACTGGCCTCTTCCACCGGTCTGCTTCTTATGGCGGTAGACGACCCCCTCCTTCGATCCCCTGATCGTCTCTTTATAGGGGACCTTTGGAGTGCTCAGATTCACCTCCACGCCGAATTTTCTTTTTAATTTCTCAACGATCACCTCCACATGGGTCTGCCCCACTCCGGAGAGGAGGATCTCTCCGGTCTGCTCATCCCTGCCCATCATCATGGTCGGATCTTCTTCATGAATACGGGCTAATGAGGAGGTGATCTTCTCCTCGTCTCCTTTTGATTTTGGTGTCAGGGCATAAGAGATCATGGGTAGAGGCAGCTTGGTCTCTTCAAAAACGATTGGATTCTTCTCATCACTGAAGGTATCGCCGGTGGTCGTCTCCTTCAATTTGGCCACAGCAACAATGTCCCCCACGGTCGCAAACCCTACGGGTTTCTGTTTCTTCCCTTCCAGTAAGAAGATCTGGCCGATCCTCTCCTTCACCTCCTTTTTGGAATTGTAAACAGCCGAATCGGCGTTGATGCTTCCCGAATAGACCCGAAAAAGGCTCAGCTTTCCTGCAAAAGGATCGGCGATCGTTTTGAAGACGAAAGCGGATAAGGGGCTATCCTCCTTCGGTTCTCTCGAAACAACCTCCCCTGTCTTCACGTTCTTCCCCTCAACCTTTCCCCTCTCCGGAGGCGAAGGGAAGCAGCGGACGATCAGATCGAGAAAGGGCTGGATTCCTATATTTCGGATGGAGGAACCACAGACAGCCGGCACCAGCCTTCTTTCCACCGTCCCTTTACGGAGGCATTTTAAGACCTCTTCGGTGGTGACCTCCCCGGACTCCAGATATTTTTCCATCAATTGATCGTCCATCTCCACCACCGCTTCGATCAACTTCTCGCGGAGTCGCTCCACCTCTTCCTTCAACTCGGGAGGAACCTCCTTGACCTCAAACTGTCCGCTTCCGTTATCCCGGTAGAGATAAGCCTTTCTCTCAATCAGGTCGACCACTCCCTTGAAGTTTCCATCCCCTCCGATGGGAAGCTGAACAGGCACAGCAGGCTGTGAGGGAAAGCGCTTCCTCACCGCTTCAACCACCTTGAGAAAATCGGCCCGCTCTACATCCATCTTGCTAACATAGAGGATCCTGGGCACCTGAAACTCATTGGCATATCCCCATACCGTCTCTGTCTGGACCTTCACTTCCGAATTCCCGGCCACCACGATGACGGCTCCGTCCACCACTCTCATCGAGGCCTTTGCCTCTGCAATAAAATTGGCATACCCGGGTGTGTCAATCAGATAAAACCGGTGTTTGTCCCATTCGAAATGGGCAAGGGAGGCGCTGATGCTGATCTTCCGGTGGATCTCCTCCGGCTCAAAATCCATCAAAGAGGAACCATCATCCACCCGTCCCAGACGTGTATTCTCTCCCGTATCCAAGAGGACCGCTTCAGCCAGAGAGGTCTTCCCCTCCCCGCCATGGCCAAAGGTGCCGATGTTTCGAATGTGGCTCGGTTCAAATCGTTTCATCTTCTCTCCTTTCTCCTATCCTCTGAATGGCAATGGAAACAGTTTATAAACTACCTTATTCCCTGAATAAAATCAACCCTTCGATCTTTTGAGGACGCCAAAATGGATGTAGAAATCTTCCCGTTTTATCCCTCAACGACAAATTGAACAGACTTGTGAATATTGAATGATAGTAGGCCTTTTCTGAAACTCTTTGACAGCCTTTTGTTCCCCTATCATTTCAGTTTGAAGAGATGAATGGCATTTTCATAGCCAACCTTATTGGCAAGCTCAGGAGGCAGGACCGTCAGCAGGTGTTCCGTTTCAACTCCCTTCCCTCTGGGAGGTCCAATCTGTTTGGGGAATCTCGGCGATGCATAAAACTGATCGCTCCCTATGACAAACCGATCCGGATAGGTTCGGATCAGGTTGAGCCATTCCGGTTTGATCCGGAAGTCCTCTGTCAGGGGCCTCGCCTCAGCCAGGCTGTCCCGCCTGATCTTGAAGCTCATATAGAGGTTGGAATGCCTTCCCAACAGTTGGGCACAGAGCTCAGGGGTGCGGTGTCCGGTATTGCACCATCCCGCATGGGCCCAGATGACCCTGGCATTGCGGTTGTGAGCCAGCAACCGCTCGAAGGCTGCTATGTTTGCGCGCAGGACCTTCGGATTATGAGGTGATTCAAGCCTCCTGACCTTTGGCAGGTCCATATCTTCAGGAACAGCCTCCATATGGATGTCAATGGGCACTCCGTGGCGCGCAGCAATGTCAGAGAGAAGCAAGAATAAGGGATGATCCGGAGGGGCCGATTCATAAGGATGGTCGTAACTCAAGGAGAGGTGCTCTGCAGTGAGTTCTCCGAAGCCAATAGCTCCCTTCGAAAGGATCTCGAGGGCCTTTTTCTCGAACTGGTTCTCCACCCCCCGTCTGATTGTCCCTTCCTGCACGGCCTGATGAATCATCACATTAAGCGTTCCGCCGCCTCCCAGAAAGGCAAATCGGTCGGGGAATTTCTTAACAACGCCAATCAAGTCCTCAAAAGTGTATTGATTGGGATGTTCCGGAGAAAAAGGGGGTGGCATGACAAACAATTTCTTGATGCCGAACTGCTTCATGGCAGCCATGGCAACTTTAGCCGCTCCCTCATAGTCGACCTCCTCACCATCCAGACGCCTGCCGAAACGTCCGGCGAGATGATTGTGTGTATCAATAAACCCGGTTGTCTTCTGCGAGATGGACTCCTGGGGACTGCCTGCGGGCTTCCTCTCAATATTCTCTGAAACAGTGGGAGCGCAACTCGAAAAGATCGTGATCAGGCATGCCGCTGCAGCAATGATCAAGCAAATTCCTCTCATCCTCTTTTCCCCTTTGATGGCAAGCGCCCTGGCCCGCCTATGGCGGGAATGTCAGGGACAGGATGTTTTATTATACTCTCAGCGCTATGAGATTGAAAGCACTAAACTACCTCGCCTCAAAGGCAAGGGGTTTCCAACATCGCCGAAGAAGATACTGAGTCTGCCTTGGGCAGGTGGGCAAATTCTACGTGAGAAAATACCTTTTGCGGAAAGAGGGGCCAGCGTTTCATGGGTGACACCTTATCTAATAGAAATGTCCGCTTTTTTACTAATCAGTCCATAATTGTATGGACGTCGAAGACTAAGTACATGATTCCATAAATACACTAACGTGTTATACATGACGATAAATAGGTCCTGTGTAGTTTGTCATTCCGGGCTTGACTAAGCCTGCCCCGTGCTTGACACGGGGGAATCCCCTGCCTACCGGCAGGCAGGAGTGTTTTCCTGGATTCCTGCTGGAGTTTACCCCGTACTTGATACGGGGCAGGAATGACGTCCTTTTCCGTGATTAATGTTGTTGCGTATAGACCTCTTAGGGGCATAGAGAAAAAATACGTTAGCGTATTTATGAACCAATGTACTAAGCCGTTCGTGCTGAGCCCTTCCTTCGACTTCGCTCAGGACATTCGGGGAAAACCGTTCGCCCTGAGGCTCTCGAAGGGACGAACGGTTCGCTCAGAACAGGCCCTGTCGAAGCATGAACGGCGTGGCTGCGCACCCTTCGACCTGTCTGCCAGGCACAGGCAGGCAAGCTCAGGGTGAACGGTAAAAGTTTCACTGAACAATATTAGGGTTATGGAAGATTTTCGGAAGAATATGTCTTCTCAATTATGGACTGATTAATAACTACCGTCGCCTTGCTGATATCTGTCTCGAACAGGTTCTGTTCGAAGAAGCTCACCTGGTGGTTGACTCCCGCTGCTTGGGCATTCTCCCTGCTTTCCTTGATGCGCTCCGGATCGAGGTCGACACCGACGCCTCTTGCCCCCGCTCCTTTGCTGCCATGATCACGATACGCCCGTCCCCGCACCCCAGGTCGTAGACCAGATCTTCGGAGGTCAACTTGGCCACCTTAAGCATCTCTGCTGCGATCCCGTAGCTTGTGGGTTCGTAGGGGACGTCGAGTGCCGGCTTCTCCTTAGTGCTCCCTTCATTCCCGGTGCACAGCGGGCCTCCCCACGGCAAGGGGATCAGGATGAGTGCCATGAGGAGGATCGCACCCGTTCTTCCCATACGCTCTTCTTCCTTGAGATAATGTCTGCCCCGGAAATTGGAACCCGCCCCCAATGACATTGACAATTGAAGATGTGATCCCAATTCGATTGCAGCGAAGCTGCTACCGGGCGCTGGCGTAGTACTCCACTCGGCGCTCCAGATAGGCGATGGCTTCGGAGACCAGGAACGCGAAGGCAAAGACGACAATGACGAGGGCCCAGAATTCCTCCATTAGGAAATACTTGGAATACAGCTCGAACAGTTCTCCCACGCCGATGATCGAGACCAGGGGCTGGCCAATCACCACTCCCTTCACGCCCCGGATCGCCCCCAGACGGACCCCGGTCAGGATCTCCGGCAGGGCGCTCAGGATCAGGACCTTGGTGTAAATCTGGTATCTCCGGGCGCCGAAAGAGCGGGCCATCTCGATCAGTGACTTGTCTGCTTTGCTGATCCCCACCTGGGTGTCGAGGACGATGACAAAGACGGCGAACAGGAAGACCGTCGCGACCACCGTCGTCTCCCCGATCCCGAGCAACCCCATGAGAATGGGGACCAGGGCGGAGATGGGCGCGCTCACGAAGACATTGACCCAGGTGCCGAGGATCTCTCCGACAGTCTTCGCGCGGGCCATCAACACGCCGAGCGCAATGCCTACGATCAGCGCCAGCGACATCCCTATGGCGAACGAGCGCAGGGAGATCTCGGCCGCTTTGATGAACTTCTCACTGGGCAGAATGGTCACTCCTGTCACAATGATCCGGGTAAGCGGAGGGAAAATGCTTAAGACTCCAACCCGTCCGATGAATTCCCACACGAGGAACCAGAACAGAAGGGAAACACTTAGCGGAATCTTTTTGCCAAACAGTTGCATTATGTGCTCCGATTAGCTCAGGTATTTCTTCAAAACCTGCCAGATCCTATCCACGGCGTCCAGGTAGTTCTTGTCACGACGGATCTCGTCAGGGTTCTTGCTGCCCCGATCGATGTTCGGCTGGATGATCTGCGAGACCGTTCCTGGCCTCGCCGAAAGGAGGACGATCCGGTCGGAGAGATAAGCCGCCTCCTCGATGCTGTGGGTCACGAAGATCACGGTCTTCTGCCGGTGCTGGAGGAGGTCGAGCAGGTCCTCCTGGAACTTCCGCCGGGTCTGTTCATCCACCGACGAAAACGGTTCGTCCATCAGGATGATGTCAGCATCGACGGTCAGGGCGCGGGCCAGCCCGACGCGCTGGCGCATCCCGCCGGAGAGCTGATGAGGGTAGCTCGATTCGAAGCCGGTCAGGCCGACCTCGTCGATGAATTTGCGGGCGATCTCGAGCCTCTGCTCCTTGGAAACCCCTCGAAGTTCCAGCCCGAAGGCGACGTTGCGAACCACTGTGGCCCAGGGCAGAAGGGCAAAGTCCTGGAACACGAAGGCGCGCTCCGCCCCAGGACCATCCACCCGCCCCCCCTTCACCCAGACCTCGCCCGTGGTGGCCGGAATCAGGCCGCCGATGATCTTGAGAAGGGTGGTCTTGCCGCACCCGCTCGGCCCCAAAAGTGTGCTCAGTTTGCCCGCGGGGAAACAGATGTTTGCCTCCCGCAAGGCCTCGACCCCCGTCTCGTATGTCTTGCCGATATCCTTGAGTTCTACAATCGCTTCGTCCGACATGGTTTAGGATCCTCTCATTTCGGGGGGAAACAGCCTGCGCTCGAGCCGCTCGAGGGCGTGAATGGTCACAGCGGCGATCAGGATGATGGAGGCCACCGCGGCAAACATCTCAGGAAAATCTGCAACGGAACTATGATAGGTGATCAGATCGCCGATCCCGGTCGGCGTGATCAACAACTCCGCGATCACCACCCCGATGAATCCCATGGCCAATCCTAATCGAAGCCCGGTGAAGATCATCGCTGCGGCGTGCGGAAGAACAATCTTCACCACCACCTGCGTCCGGGTCCCCAGAAACGCGCGACACATCTGAATCAGCGAGGGATTGGCATTGCGGATTCCCTTGTAGGAATTCATGACGATGACCGGCGCCGCCAGGATAGCCACAGCCAGGACCTTCGAGGTGAGTCCGATCCCATAGATGTAGGTCACCAGGGGAACAACGGCAGCCATGGGCGCCGCCTGCAGGATGACGAAGACCGGTAGGCTGAGCCACTCCATCGCACGGGAGAGCCCCATCCAAATCCCGAAACTGACCCCGATGATTCCGCAGATGATGAACCCGATGATCAGCGGCTGCGTCGTGGAGAGGTAAGCCTTGAGAAAGCTGCCATCCGCCGTCATGCGAAAGAACGCCAGCAGCGTCTTGCTAAACGGAGGGAAGGCAGCGCTAATCGGCCAGCGGCCGGCAACCTCCCAGAGGGCAAAAGCAAGGGCAAAAGAAATGAGAAGCCAGGGGACGCGTCGTCCCCTGGGTTGGTTCGTTTGCACCATCAATGTTTTCAATCACGAAGATCGTCTTCGGAGAACGGGTTCGTTGTCCTGTCACTTGCCGAGCTTCGTGATGGCCTCCTTTAATGGCGCCAAATGCCAGAAGTCCTCGACCTTCAGGTCCTCTCCCTTGAGCTGGCCGGAAAGTCTAAAGAACTCCAGGTCGGTCTTAGGCGCCAGCCCAGCCCCGCCGTCGTTGGAAATGATCTCGTTCTTGACAGCCTCCTCATAATAGGGGGTGATTTCGGCTTCCACCTTGGCTGGCAGGTCTTTCATGATCCCCAGCTTCTTCCGCTCCTCTGCCGGGAACTTCGGGTTCGCATTGATCTGGCGGGACACCCTGAGCAGCTCCTCCACGAAGATGGTCACCGCAGCGTGGTTCTTCTCCAGGAAATCCCTGGTTGCGAACAGAGACTCGTCGCTGGCCTTCACCTTGCCGAGCGGCAGGATGAGAAATTTGTCAGGGGCTTCCCTCATCACGTAACTCCTGTTCGTCGCGTCAAGGATCGAGGCCTTAATGGTTCCTCGCAGCAGTCCCAGGGCGCGCACGTCGGAACCGGGGACGTAGCTGATGTTCTTGTACTTGATCCCGTGCTCTTTGGCCATCAAGTTCATGATCGCCTCGGTCCCGGAACCCCGGGCATGGACCGCGATCTCCTGGCCGTCGAGGTCCTTCCAGATCTTGTAGAACTCCTTATTGACGATCGGGAAGAACTGAAGCGCATAGAGCTGGTAGAAGAACCGGATGGGAATGGTCACTTTTGGGATGGCCGCATAAGGGGTGCCCTGCCCCACATCGACCTGGCCATTAATCACGGCCTGGGTCGCCAGTTCTTCGCTTTTAAAGGCTGTCACTTCGACATCCACCCCACGCGCCTTTGCCCGCTCGATCGCAATTAGGAGCTGCAGATCGTCCGTGCCGAGCACATCGCCCAGGCCATAACGGATCTTTGTCCGGGTCTGGGCGCCCAATGAAGGCAGACTAATGGCCAGACAGACAAGAAGAACAACCACCATTGCCACTTTTGTCCTGATATTCATGTTTTCCTCCTTTCGCCTTCCGTGGGTCTGACCGGAAGGAATGAGAACTCACTTCAGGGTGAGTTAGCCAATTCAAGAATTCAAAGCGTAATATTTTCGGTTAGCTATTGGACACATCCTATGTCGATCAACCCAATTTTATTTATTCGATTACGCTCCGCCTGATACTTTCTTGTCCCCTTCTTC
>JASEGR010000097.1 GCA_030017955.1 Candidatus Eisenbacteria bacterium | reverse complement strand
ATGGCGGGAAGGTACTGTTGCACCTGGCGATTGGAGACAAGGAGAGTGGAGCTTGTTGGGAGGCATTTCTGGAGGATATGCGCGAGCGAGGATTGGACGACCCTCTTCTAGCGGTGATTGACGGAAACGCCGGTGTTCGTAAGGCGGTGAGTCGGAAGCTGCCGAACACGCTGATTCAGCGTTGTCAGGTCCATAGGCTCAGGAACATAGTGAACAAACTTCCGCATGTAGCCAGGCCTGCGGTCAGGAAGCTTGTTCGCAAGGCCTTCGGTGAGATATAACCGAAAGGTGTGTAAATAAGTAGGAAGGCGGTGTACTCTTTCA
This sequence comes from Candidatus Eisenbacteria bacterium, assembly GCA_030017955.1. Taxonomy (NCBI): domain Bacteria; phylum Candidatus Eiseniibacteriota; species Candidatus Eiseniibacteriota bacterium. Next base: position 8,653 of record JASEGR010000097.1, on the reverse strand, counting down.
GAAGTTTTTGGAATTAGGTGCCGGTGCGATCCGGCAGAAAGGAGTACACCACCGTGGGTAATGGAAGCAGGAAACCTGGGCATGAGTCAAGAGTTTCTTACGAGAATCTGGAGGGGTGGGCGAGGGAGAAGGTACAGGGGTTTATTCAGGATATTCTGGAGGAGGAAGTGACCGAGTTCTTGGGGCGGGGGAAATCGGAGCGTGTGGGTAAGGCGGTCGATGGTCCCGTGGGTTATCGTAACGGGCATGGCAAGACGAGGAAGTTTGCCATGATGAATGGGACGGTTATTGTCCGGCGTCCACGTGTCAGGGGAACGGATGAGGCGTTTGAGAGCCGGGTACTGCCGATTTTCAAGAGGAGGTCAAAAGAGCTCGGGGATGTGCTTCCGGATCTTTATCTTCACGGTCTTGCTTCGGGAGATTTTGAACTTGCGCTGAGGGGGCTGCTTGGGGATGGCGCTCCGCTGTCTCGTTCGTCGATCGTGAGGTTGAAGGCGAAGTGGCAGGTGGAGTACGAGGAGTGGAAGGACGCGGACCTCTCTGGTCTTGAGGTGGTGTACCAATGGGCTGACGGGTTGTACGTGAAAGCCGGTCTCGAGAAAGACAGGGCGGCTCTTCTAGTGATAGTGGTCGGGTTGAGCGACGGGAGAAAGGCGGTTGTTGCCTGCGAGAGCGGATACAGGGAGAGCAAAGAGTCGTGGGCAGGAGTTCTGAGGGATTTACGAGCGAGGGGGCTCAAACTTGGACGGCTGACCATTGCCGATGGGAATCTTGGGATCTGGGCTGCGCTGGGCGAACTTCACCCCGAGGGAACGGAACAACGTTGCTGGAATCACAAGATAGTCAATGTGCTCAATGCGTTTTCGAAGAAGGAGCAGCCAAAGGCCAGGGAATTCCTTCGACAGATGGCGTATGCCGGGACTCGTCGGCAGTGCGAGAAGTATCGGGATAACTTCATCGCGCGTTACAAGAGAAGTTATCCCAAGGCGACGGAGACGCTCTTAAGGGATTGGAGTCGAATGGTCACGTTCTATTCATTTCCCAAAGAGCATTGGCCCCACTTGAGAAGCACGAATGTGGTTGAGTCCCCCTTCGCACCTGTCCGTCTCAGGACTAACGCTGCCAGGCGCTTCAAGCGAGTGGACAACGCAGTCGCTATGATCTGGAAACTCCTGATGGTGGCAGAGAAATCTTGGAGAAGACTAAAAGGAACCGAGTTCTTGTCTGATGTCTATGAAGGCAAGAAATACGTTGATGGGTTACCAGAGAAAGAAACAAACGCCGGACTGAAGGAAGCCGCCTGATGACTATTTACACACCTATTGACACGAGCTCGCCTTCGGTGCTGCTCGCTACGAAGAGGGGCTTGCGCAGGCGCGCTCTGTGATCGAGCAGTACCGGGAGCAATTCCCCGCGGCGATGAAGTGTTTGGAGCAGGATTTGGAGGAATGTCTAACGGCGTTGAAATTCCCTTTTGCTCATCGGCTGCAGATTCGTAGTACGAATCTCTTGGAACGATTGTTTGGTGAGGGCAAGAGACGGACAAAGGTCATTCCCCGGTTCTCCAGTGAGGCAAGCGGATTGTCGCTGGTCTTCGCCGTCTTGGTGGATGCATCTGAGGGGTGGCGGGGAGTACGAATGAAACCCTACCTCGATGAGCGTCTCAAACAAATGGCCACTGACCCGGACAGCGAATGGGAGGACCCGGACCTGAGGAACGTCGCGGCCTAGAGACAATGGACGTCGTAATGGCCGGTCAGGGGGATATCTGGATACCTGTTGGGTTGAGATCTCTCGTCCTGGGGCATCCTGGAGAGCCGTTTCCAGAGCGTCAAAGAGAAGAAGGGCGAAACGATGCGAATTGAGAGAAGCCGGAAAGGAGGTGACGGTTCACCGGGAGGAGGCTATACCTGACCAATTTTACAGGAGAAAAAAGACTTGACCATGGAGCGGTCCTATGACCTTGTCAACCTGGTAGAAACATTGTTGAGTTTTACTACGATAAATGCTGAAGAGCTTAACCTGTCAAAGGAAACAATTGATTTAGAGTCTTATTTACCCTTGCTAATCGATCCTATGATTAAGTCAGAAAAAGATAGAAAGATAGAACTAAGTGTTGATTGCCAGCGAGGAATAAAATTAGATATAAATAGAGTTTATTTTGACCTTATCATCAGGAACCTCATAGAGAATGCTAATAAGTTTAATGATAAGGAGGTAATTAAGATTGTACTTACAGTAAATCAACTGCCTGGGGTCATAGAGATTTCGGTTTCTGATAATGGTCCTGGCATACCTCCTGAAGAGAAGGAGAAGATATTTGAAAAATTTTATCAGGTAGAGAAATATTTTGTCGGACAGGTAGATGGCTTGGGATTGGGTTTGGCGCTTGCAAAGCGATTGGTAAATGCGTATGGCGGCCAAATACAGGTAAAGTCAGAACTCGGTAAAGGTTCTACCTTCAGTTTTACGCTTCCCGCACATTCTTAGAATCTCCTCTAGATGTTTTGCAGCGGACAGGAATTTCCTTTTTGTGTTGCGTCCGTCGATCAATCAATTTTCTTAGGATTTGTTCTTTCTCCTGTCGTCGGGGATGATGAATCGTGACAAAAAAAGTGTGAAGTAAACTGAGGGGCGCCCGGGATATGATCTTGAGGTTGGTCAAGCTGCTTGGCATGACACGAAGGACAGAAGTTCCGGGTGTTCCAGGAGAAGACAAGGATGGATTCTGAACCACAATCTTGGCAGCGGATTCGGGCGAAACCGCATTTTGGGCTATCGCAGTCTGGATACTTCTTCATCACCGTCCTTCTCGAAGCGGCACTCATATGATAGAATGCAGCCATTAGGTAATTCAGTTGCGTGTCGTCGTACACATGCCTGCATGAGGAGGTTCGCTCATCCATAATTCGCATACATGCATTTCGGAATGTTCCCTTCCGGCGGGGCCCGCACCGGAGACTATATGCGACGCATTTTCGATGACTGCCCGGCGGCACCGGGGAAAAACTGCGTTATTGGTCAAGGATGAAAACGAGGCATACCGGGGCACTACGTTCGGGGATCTGGACGAGTGCAGCGACCGGCTTGCCGCCTCGCTCAGGGATCTGGGTGTTCAGAGGGAAGACAGGGTCGCTATCATTTCATACCATGGGCTCGAATGGGTGATTGCCGATCTGGCGATCCTCAAGCTTGGCGGGATCGTCGTGCCCATATACCATACTCTCTCACCCCAGGCGATGCGATATATCATGCTCGATGCAGGGTGCAAACTCGTCTTCGTCGAAAACGAAAAGCTCTTCAATTCGATAGACTCGATCAGGGACGATCTGCCGTCTCTCGTGAACGTCGTGGTTTTCAACGATCAGGGTGTCGGAGAAAAGGGACCCTTCATACAGTTCCGCGATCTCGTTGAAAAGGGCGATGGTAAGGGTGGTGGAACGCGGATCGACCTTCCTTCCGTATCTCCCGACGATACTGCGACCATCGTGTACACTTCGGGCACGACGGGGGAGCCGAAGGGGGTCGTACTCTCTCACCGCAATATCGTTTCAAACGCGCTCTCGGTCGCCCGAAGGTTCAACGTCGGTCCTGAAGACGTGTTTTTATCGTTTCTGCCTCTCTGCCACATGTTCGAAAAGACCTGCGGCTGCTACGCTATGCTGTTTAACGGTGTGACGATTGCATATGCGGGGGACCTTACGACCATCGTGAAGGATGTGCAGGTGATCCACCCCACGATTCTCATAACTGTTCCCAGGATAGTGGAGAAAATCTACGAAGCGGTCGAGCATAAGGTCCTGCAGGCCCCGTTTGTCCGCCGCAGGCTTGTTGCTGCTGCTATTCAGTGTCTGAATCGGCGCGCGAACCTCAGGTACAAAGGCCTGAAAGTGCCTGGTACGCTGAAAATCAGTTGTGCCATCTACGATCGTGTCGTGGCGTCCAAGTTCAGAAGCATCGCGGGCGGAAGGCTGCGTCTGCTCGTTTCCGGCGGCGCTCCTCTTGACCGGAAGCTCTCGAAAACCCTCTATGTGCTTGGGTTCAACATCCTCGAGGGTTACGGCCTGACTGAAACGTCGCCTGTCGTGGCGACCGCCTGTCCGGATGACAACCGGCTTGGATCAGTTGGCAAACCGCTCGATGGTTTGGAAGTCAAGATAGGCGTGAGCGAAGAGATCCTCGTCAGGGGACCGAATGTCATGAAGGGGTATTTCAACAAGCCCGAAGACACCGCGAAAGTGATCGACAGCGAAGGGTGGCTGCACACGGGAGACCAGGGCAGATTTGATCAGAATGGAAATCTCACCATTACCGGAAGAATAAAAGAGATCATAGTAACGTCGTACGGCAAGAAGGTGGCGCCCGTCCCGATAGAAACGGAGATAACGAAAAGCCCATTCATCGACCAGGTGTTGCTCCACGGGGATGGCAGAAAATGCCTCACCTCCCTGATCGCTCCTCAGCGGTGCACGCTGGAGCAATACGCGAGCGAACACAATATCGCCGCAGTCGATTATGAGGATCTGTTGAAAAATGACGAAATCAAGACGCTCATCTCGGCTCAGATCGAAAACGCGACCGCGGACCGTGCGCGCTACGAGAAAATCAAAGCATTCACGTTGATATCCGAAGGCTTCACCGTTGAAAATAGGCTGCTGACGCCGACGCTCAAACTCAGGAGAAAATTGATCGTTGAAAGATACAGGGACGAGATAGAGTCCATGTACTGCGAACAGGAAAAGAGGGAACCATGAAGGGAGAGCTGTTTCTAACGGGAGCAACCGGATACATCGGGGCGAGCCTCCTTCAGAAATGGTTGGCCAGTACGGACGCGAGACTGAATCTCCTGGTGCGGAGCAGGCGCGGAGTAAAGCCCCTGGAGAGAATATCCAAGGTGTTGCGGGAACTTTATCCCGATACGGAGACCAATTGCTTCTCCAGCAGAATAGAGTTGATCGAGGGTGATCTTTCGCATGATAGGTTTGGGCTGAAAGAACCGGAGTACAGGGATCTCGCCGCGAGAACGATGCATATCATCCATTGCGCCGCTGCGGCTCGATTTGATCTTGAGATTGAGGACGCGCGGAAGGTCAACGTGGGGGGCGCTCAAAATATTCTCGATTTCGCCAGGGTGTGCCCGGGGCTGAAGAAAGTAGATTATATCGGCACCGCCTATGTGGCCGGCAGGAGGAAGGGCATAATCAAAGAAGACGAGCTCGACGAGAAGCAGGAGCACAACAACACGTACGAGCGGAGCAAACTGGAAGCGGAAAAACTCGTCCGCGAGAACATGGACGCTCTTCCCCTGACGATTCTGCGGCCGAGCATCGTCATCTGTGACTCCAGAACTGGCCGCGCTTCGAGTTTCAACGGTTTCTACAGAGCTCTGCGATTGTACTGGCTCGGCCTGCTGAAGATTCTTCCGGGCCATACTTCGGGTCGCGTGGACCTCGTGCCTGTCGATTACGTGACTGACGCAATCTATGCGATCTCGACCAATGGGAAGAGCGCGGGCAATTGCTACCATGTCACGGCTGGGTCGGGGAACACGACGTCACTCGAACAGATCCGTGATCTCGCAAGCCGTCACTTCAGGAAGGAGCCCTTCGCAATAATCCCGCCGGAAGAGTTCATGGCATACATATCGAAGGCGGCGGATCGTCTATCGGAAGAAGAGCGCGAGATGATCGAGGAAGTCAAGCTGTACATGCCATACCTGACGGGCGGTCTTCTGTTTGACGACTCAAACACCAGACGTGATGCTGGTTTGGAAGTGCCGAGGGTTAGCGATTACTTCGGGAAAATGGCCAATTACATAATGGAACATGAGTGAACCGGGAGCGGTGGGCGCATCTGGATTATGACCTGCTTGCCAGCCACCCGGCCACGTAGTCGAGCACCTGCTCCTTCCCCGGTTCGTTGTGGACCTCGTGGTAATAGCCTTCCCAAACTTTCAGGGTACAGGAATCCCCGGCTCTCTCTGCGAAAGTGCGGCTGGCTTGCAGAGACGTGATGCGGTCTGAGTCGCCGTGCATGATCAGCATGGGCATGGAAAGCTCGGCCGCGTGCTCGATCGCCCAAGTTCCCGCCTGCAGTACTTTGTAGAAGCGAAGCGTGAGCCGATCGTGTACCAGCGGGTCGGTTTTGTACTTCCTGATGATCTCCTCATCACGCGACAGATCCCGGGCCTTGACCTCGTTGGTCAGGGGCATCGCCGGCAGCAGGCGACCTATGTACCTAGCGAGGAGTTTTTTCCAGGAGGGAGGTTCAAAGACCGTGCGCAGCATCGGCGATGATGCGATCACCCCCCTCAGCAGGGGATGACGGCGAAGAGCGTGATTGATGACCAGATTTCCACCCATGCTCTGGCCATAAAGGAAAAACGGGCGTTGTGGATAGGACCGGCTCCCTTCATTCAGGAGAATTGTGACATCGTCCATCAGCGCGGCATAATTCGATATGTGTCCGCGCTTCCCTTCCGATTTGCCGTGTCCGCGCAGATCAATGGCCAAAAGGGCATACCCCCGGCCAGCCAGATGATGAGCCATTGAAAAGTAGCGTCCGCTGTGTTCTCCGACTCCATGAATGAGACAAACGACTCCAATGGGTTCCTGTTCCGGTTCCCATCTCCGGGCGTGGAGTTTAACGCCGTCTTTCGCCCTCAATTTGAATTCGATGTGCCGCATCTGATCTGGATGGAGTATATATGTTCAGCCATGAATCGACAACGGCCATCAGGAGCCCTCGACCTCGTCGATGGTGACGGCCGCGACACCGACAACGAGCGGGGCAGGTACGGATTCTACGGAGGAATGCAAAATACGCTTGATTTTGGACGCATGATGAGGTAATATTGCTTTGAAACTGAGATAGCAGGCTGTGTTGTGAGACGATTGGTGGCGACATGAAGTGACCACCGTGATGTGCGTGTTTCCAAGAGCCAGGGGGAACACGCGTTTTCATTTTCCGGAGGCGGGCGATGAAGAAGATATTGGTGATAGTTTCCGTATTGATCTCAATATCGTGGCTGTGCGGCGTAAGCCTGGCCCGGCCTGTTAGTCAAATTCCGCAAGAGAGAATTGTGTCCGACGATACCCCATTCATAACGGTGGAGAAGGGTTCCTCGCACTACACCGGTCCTGATTTCTTTGCTTCCGGGGCAGCTGAGACTATCTGGTACGGCGGAACCCAAATTGTAGGCGGGAGGCCGTTTGCGGCAATCGGCGGGAAGTGGACATGGAATGCGTCTGGTTGGGGAGGGATACCTCACAGCGGTCTTTACCTGGATGGTTGGGTGAGCCGTGATATGCTCTATAAGACCGACGTGTACCATAGAGGAACCACGTATGGTGATGAGTACTTCAGAAGACATGACTTGTCTGATACTCCGTGCTTTCTGACGAAGCCTCCCCAGTGGGGAACCTATGTATTTTGGGCTGGACTGACCACGACCGAGGCAAATGCACTCTGCTGGGCTGCTGGTTCTGGCTACGGGGACAGTTGGGACCAGATTCTTCAGAACACGATTGCCCTGAGTGGTGATGCGGTGACGACGCTTGAGTTTGACTACGCATTCGACAGTGAGCTGGGCTACGATTCTTCCTCTGTTGAAATATCTGTCGGCACAGCCTGGATGAAGCTCTCCCAGGTAAATGGCGGTCGCGGAGGTTATTCAGGGGAGGGGAGTGGTCATGAGTCTGTGAATATCGGGCCGTATCTCACGGGTGCAGGGAGCTACGGTATCAGGTTCCGTTTTCATTCTGATGGTGGTTGGTCGGATGAGGATGGCCTGAACTGGACGAACTGCGGTGCCTTGATAGTTGACAACATCAAAATTGCTGAGCCCACGAATGGCGTCATCCACAGTTGTGATGCTGAGACTGGCAACTGCGGGTGGGAGTGGCAACCCTGGTGGGTCGGGCCAGGTGACTGGGTACATCTTGAATACAACCCGGTCATAGAGGATCCATGTATTGCCAGCGATCCAAGCTGGTGCCAGATGGGTGACAGCATTGTCACGATGTACGATATCGCAGCTCCGCCGACAGCGCCGCACAGAAGACTTCAGGAAAACTGGATAATCTCTCCCACGATACCAATCAAGGGAACGCCTGCAGAAGGTCTTCCGACCCACATCATTCAGTTCGAGAGATACGGGGATCTGCCTCAATACAACAGGGTTTACTATCTATGGTATGTGAGGTACTACCCATGGGATTGCGGCTTCGGTCCACGGTGGAGTCCATGGAGGAGCAATAACACCTACTACTACTCAGCCACAAAAAGCTGCGGTCTTTTTACCTCGGACTTTTCGGGAATTGTTCCATCTTGTGTTGACAGCGTTGAGATGGTAATAGCTACCATATGCCTGTGCTCTGGGTGGGACACGTATTGTACCTACCTCAACAACAAGACACCTTACTTTGATAATGCCCGGTTCGGTGTTGTGGGCAGCGCTCTTGCTTCCACGATCACTGACGTGGAATTGGAGAAATACCAGGATGTGTTTCCGGCCGATGGAACCCTCAATTGTACCTCTGCTGCAAACATCGGGATTCCACTTGGCCACGGCGCTTCGTATCTGGGTCTTGGCGATACGCTAGTGTAGTGCGTCATTAATATCTTGACATATAGACGTGCCTGCTGTATGCTG
>JASEGR010000096.1 GCA_030017955.1 Candidatus Eisenbacteria bacterium | reverse complement strand
TGAAACTGGATCCCAGTGGCAGGACATTGCCATGAAGATAAGTGAGATGTTCACAATTATCGTCTCGCAAAAAAATAAAAACACTTTGGTCTACTGTCCCAGCCCCAGTATCCGAAAACAAGTAAATTCCAGGACTAGAAACGCGGGAGCGGACAAAACCCTGTACATTGGCGCTAGCCTCGGGGTAGATAAAGCATGCATCCTTAACTGTGAGGTCCTCTTTCTCGCTGATCTTGGTCAGTAACCTTTCGACTTCTGCAACATCGACAACCGGATGCCCGTTGAGATCGTCCATGAGAACCCATGCCTCAAAAAGAACCTGGTTATACAGTCGATTCACCTCTGGACGTTCGGCATCAGCCACAGGGACAGCGAGATTCACCGCAACATAGTCATCCGCACGCATGCCAAAGCTCGGAAGTCGTTGTCTCACCTGTCCCCGGATCTCACCGAAGGCACCAGCCAGGAAATATACAGCACAGTTGCGAACGAATGCGGCCAATTGATTTACGTCCGATTCCCCGAGGGCATTCCGATATGGATCTAGCACAGGATCATGCCACTGACGTAGAGCGACCTTTTCAAGCGCATGCTTCAGGTGATACAGTCCGTTCGCGTGATAGTCGGACCCAGGATTTTCGACGTGGCTGAGTTTTCCATTTCTCATCAATAACACACTTGAGATTAGGAAGGGATGCTCCATGCGTTCAGATCCAGCGGGCAGGTAAACCCACGCCTTGTTGGTAATTACGTCTCGACATACACACTTGGAATACGCAGTCCCAAAATCAAACCCGATCTGGACGAAATACGGCTCGCGCTCCGAACTGCTTTTTCGTCCAACCTCAACCTGTGGCACTGAAACCGTTTTCGCCTGTTGCGGAGGAGAATAGGTAGCTATGTATTTCTCGCTCTTTTTTACAAAGAGCTTTTCCTTAAGTCTCTGAAGAAAACCCTTCCAATTGCTCATGGATTTTTCACTGGTTCTGTGTTGCGGGCGTCCCAATCACCTGGAAGACACCAGCAGCCACGGGCGACTGTTCCATGTCGACCTTGGATTTCTCATTTAGTTCCCGAAGCCGCTGCTCCTTGTTCTCCTTTGCAGTTCGGAGTAAGCCCTCTGCTGGGCGAATCATTCTATCATCGCCCCTTTTTTGTCGTAAGGTCTCCAGGCGCTGCTCGTGTTCAGTGATGCGTCGGTCGAAGATGGCCCGGACACGCTGAGTCTTAATTTGGTGGATAGTATCGTTCTCTGCCTGGAACTCCTCCACTGCTAACGAAAACTGCTCTGCCAAGCTTTCCTCCAATGCATCATGGGCATGGGACAGAGCCTCTCGGTCGCAATCCACATAGTCCCAGTCGCCTCCTTTGCGAAGCAGGTGCTGAATGAAGGCCTCAGATTCTTCCGGTGGATAGTTCGCACAGTCCGCAAGCGACCGCACTCCATAAGCAAGCCTTTCCTTCGCGTAAAGACCCTTCAGCTTCCAACGCTCGATCCTGTAGCAGTAATCACCAGGCTTCAAATCGGGATGGCTGATCCGTACTGCTGACAGGTTAAAAAAACTGTGCGCGCGGTCGTGGTTAACCTTTGTGATCCAGCGGATTAACGGAGAGAGATGGTTGATGAAATAGATGCCGGATCGCTGGTTGAGTGGGAGACGTTGCAGCACCTCCCGGCGGAAGGTAATACTGAACTCGCGTTGCCGGAGCGGACGCGCACTCAGAGATCGGTCCCCGCCGATGAAATCCCCCAGCGATGAGCGGGCTTCTTGGATCAGCCGGATTCGGAGGCAGCCGTCAAGGGGTGTGTTGTGATTGACTTCACAGCCCTGAAATTCTCGCTCAAAGAAATCGGTTAGATAGTCCTCCAGTTCGTCTGGCTGGAGATATCGGCCTTTCTCCCGGTCCTCCTCGATCTTGTGTTGAACGTAATCAGAAAAGGCGATGAGCACGTCTTCTGATTCTTCGAGCGCCTGGATCTGCAGAAGCCGAGAGTGAATCACGCGCTCGGTTTGCTCCATTAGCCGCAGTTCCTCCCCTGCCGTCAATTCTTTGCTTAGGAGTTCCACAGTCAGCTGTTGCACCTCTCGGCCAATCACGGCTTCGAGGTCTCCGAGACTGTTGGCGAAGCGTTCAAGCTTGGAATGCAGACGATCGTAGAGCCGCTCCTCAATAGTATCCTTGACCTTGAAGTTGACCACGGAGATACGTTTTGCCTGCTGTCCAACGCGGTCGATGCGTCCGATCCGCTGCTCGACTCGCATGGGGTTCCAGGGTAGGTCGTAATTGGCAAGCACCCGGCAGAACTGGAGGTCGATCCCCTCGCTGCCAACCTCGGACGAAAGCAATACCCTGGGGCCACGCGGATCCTTGAACCGGTCGATCTCCTCCCAACGTTGTTCGTTCGGCACGCCGCCGTGGATTACGGTTACGCTAACTCCATCTGACATCAAGCGGCGTCTCAGATAACTAAGCGTGGGGCGGTAGTAAGCGAAGACAATGACCTTCTCGTCAGGCACCACTTCAACGAGCATCCGGCGCAGTTGGTAATACTTGCTGTCATTCTTTTCGAAGTCATAGGCAAGGAGCCGACTAATCTCTGACACGCCAAGCTCCTCTTTTTGGTCCTCGTTGAAGAGATCGTCAAAAACTTCTTCGCCCATAGCCTCATCAAACAGGTCCTGGACTTCCCCAAACCGCCCATCCCGGATCTCTTGCGCCAGCACCGGCAGGCAGCTCGCGGCACGCAATTGCAGGCCCAGTACCTGAAAAACGTGAAAGGGTCGACTGTCCTGGCGGCATCTCCGTCGGACGATTCCAAGGATCGCTTTATAGAGGGACATCTCCTCGGAGGAGTACTCAACACTCAGGACCACTGGGTCCCGCATGGGTCGGTTTTCCTTCACCTGGACTCGCCGGGTTCGGTTCACGTAACTCCCCAAAAGATTTAGCTTCTCAGCAAGGTCCTGGCATCTTGAAAGCTGCGCTTTGTCATCTGGATTGAGTTGTTCAAGTGTTTCAAGAAACTGCCTGAACAGGGGTGACTGGCTGATGAACCGGCTTGAACCCATCCCGACAACGGCCTGCTTTAGGAGGACCATGTCTATAGGGGTGCGTGCCAAAGCATTTCCTGCCTGTACAGCTGGACGGTTTGCTTGGAGCAATTCCTCGAACATCCCATGTGACTCGAAAAAGCTCTCATCCACAAGGCGGAGCAGACTGTGGAGATCGGTATTACTATTGTTCACCGGCGTAGCAGAGACACAGAGAACCGAGCTGGCAGCAATCGCCAGGCTCGCACCGAGATGGAATGTTGCTGTCCCCGGAGTTCTCATATAGTGAGCTTCATCGAAAATTACCATGTCGAAAGGATCATAGCCCAATGACCAGTGACGCAGCTCACGCAGGAACGCCGTTTTTTCAGAACCACCAAGTTCCTCCTCTGGATGCTCTTTTAGTAGACGCACCTCATTTTTTGGAGGACGAAGTCCTGTATAAGTGGCTATTAAGATAAAAGGATGTCCAGGCCCATTGGACTTAAGATCGGAGACTTCGCGCTGCAACTCCACGAAATCGACGATTCGCGCGTCAAACATAAACTTAGTACGAAGTTCCTCCCGCCACTTCTCGGCTAGGATCTTCGGGCACACCACCAGCAGCCTTTGCGCCTGACGGCGAGCCTGCAGTTCCATCCAGATCAGGGCAGCCTCTATTGTTTTGCCAAGACCTACCTCGTCCGCGATAATCAGCCGCTCGGTAGGTGAGTTGATGAACTTTAGGACAGGTTTGAATTGATAGGGATAAAAATCGATCTGTGCCGCTTCCATCGAGTAGATTACCTCATGAAGCGTACCTTTGAGCTTTTCATATGTGATAAGACGCTGAAGATCCCGGACCTTACCAAAATGCCCTCTTCGCAACTGCTCGACCATTGAGCCTGGAGGCGGTATCGCATCCAGAGAAGACAGCGGACGATAACTGGTTCCGCCACCGGGATAAAATAGCTGCACCATAATGTGCGGACCTGCTTTGCGCCATTTGCCAGTGTATTGGCCTGGCTGGCCGGGATTGTGCCGGTCGATCACCCAATCGCCAGGTGAAAAAGGAATGTCGCACTTGGTAGGATCAGGACACATATTCTCAGCTCAGAATGGATTCGTGATTACTTAGGATTCCGTCCTTTTCTCTAAAAGAAGCCATGTGTCTCCGAGGGCAGGTTTGGCACTACAACTGCCAGCTTCATTCTTCATGCATTCACCCATTCTTGCGAAAGCACCTCCGCTTGCTCCAGGACAGTCTGTGTTGCTTTTTCCTGTTTGTCAGGCGGATAACCGTACTTCCTTAAGATTCGTTTCACAATAACGCGGAGCTGAGCGCGCACATTTTCTCGCATGGTCCAATCAATCGTCACATTCTTCCGCACCGTTGCAACCAGCTCCCGTGCAATAGTACGAAGGGTGTTGTCCCCCAGCACTTTCACCGCACTGTCATTAGTCTCCAGTGCATCATAGAAGGCAAGCTCCTCCTCGGACAAATTTAGCGCTTCGCTCCGTGTGTCCGCCTGCCGCATCTCTTTTGCAAGTGCAATTAATTCCTCTATCACCTGTGCGGCCTCGATCGCCCGGTTTTGGTAACGCCGGATCGCCTGCTCCAGCATCTCGGCGAATGATCGAGCCTGGACTACGTTCTTACGCCCGCGAGCCCGAATCTCTCCAGCAAGGAGCTTTCTGAGAAGCTCTACGGCCAGATTACGCTGGGGCATTGAGCGGACCTCAGCAAGGAACTCATCGGAGAGAATCGAAATGTCAGGTCTTTTGAGGCCTGCGGCCGAGAAGATATCAACAACCCCTTCAGGAGCGACAGCCCGGGATACGATCTGCCGGATCGCGTGATCGAGCTCCTCCTCAGGCCTCATTTCACTTGGCGCGCGTTTTGACAGTACGGCACGAACGGCCTGAAAGAAGCCGACATCGTTGCGGATGTTTAGAGCCTCTTCATGTGGAACCGCTAAGGCGAACGCCTGGGATAATTCCTGCACCGCCCGTTGGAAGCGTTCCTTTCCTTCTACCTGTGCAAGGATGTGCTCCTGTGCCGGTGGAAGGACTGACACGCGTTCCTCTGGAGAACCGGAAACCCACTTGGACCAGTTAAAGCCGTGGAACAGGCCGTAACAGATTTCATACTTCTCAAGCATGAGCGCAACTGCTTCCTCCTGGTCGATTGCAGTCTTCCCGGTTCCTCCGCTCTCGGTGTAAGTGGCGAGAGCCTGTTTGAGTTCGTGTGCCAACCCGAGATAGTCCACGACAAGCCCGCCAGGCTTATCGTGGAACACACGATTGACACGGGCAATTGCCTGCATCAGGCCATGCCCGCGCATTGGTTTGTCGACATACATCGTGTGCAGTGACGGGGCGTCAAAGCCCGTAAGCCACATGTCGCGCACCATCACCATCTTAAGCGGGTCTTTCGGATCACGAAACCGGTTGGCAAGCATCTCGCGGCGTTGCTTGTTGCGGGCGTGCTGGGCCACTCGCGGGCCTTCCGACGCATTCCCTGTCATGACAACCTTGATTGCTCCTTTGTCGTCCCCTACGTCAAACCATAACGGTTGGAGCTTCACGATCTCATCATGTAAATCCATACAGATACGCCGGCTCATACAGACGATCAGGGCTTTTCCTTCCATTGCCTCAAGCCGCTCTTCGAAGTGCGAGACAATGTCTTGAGCAACAACTTTCAGCCGCTTCTCGGCCCCGACAATTTTCTCAAGCTGTGCCCACTTCGTCTTAAGTTTTTCCTTCCGCTCGATCTCCTCACCCTCGGTGACTTCCTCAAAATCCGGGTCAATTTTTGGCCTCTGGGACTCATCCAGCTCAAGCTTCGCCAGCCTGCCCTCGTAATAGATGGGAACCGTCGCTCCATCGTCTACCGCACGCTGGATATCGTAAATGCTGATATAGTCTCCAAACACTGCCCGGGTATTCTTATCCGTAAACTCAATTGGTGTGCCGGTGAATCCGATAAAGGAGGCATTCGGCAGCGCATCCCGCATGTGCCGTGCATAGCCGTCAATGAAATCATACTGACTGCGGTGGGCTTCGTCGGCGATCACGACAATGTTTCGCCTTTCGGAGAGCGCGGGGAGGTGATCGCCTTTTTCCTCGGGGAGAAACTTCTGAATTGTTGTGAAGATGACACCTCCAGCTTCAACACGCAGCTTCTCGCGCAAGTCAGCCCGGTTCTCCGCCTGTGCCGGAGGTTGGCGCAATAGTTCCTGGCATCGCGAGAAGGTCCCAAAGAGTTGATCGTCAAGGTCGTTGCGATCTGTGAGAACAACGATGGTCGGGTTCGCCATCTCCGGCTGGCGGATGATGCGGCCAGCATAGAAAGCCATGGTCAGGCTCTTCCCTGATCCCTGCGTATGCCAGACGACGCCAATCCTTCGATCTCCGGGTTTGCCACCGTGTTCAGGCCTTGTCTCATAACCGCCCGGTGGTTCCGCAACCCGACGGGCCTCCTCGCGTAATCGCGCAGCACGCAGAGTTTCCTCCGCCGCTATTTTTACAGCATGGAACTGATGGTAGCCGGCCAATTTCTTAACGAGCGCACCACCAGAATCCTCGAATACAATGAAATCGCGAAGCAGATCAAGGAACCGCCGCTTCTCTAAAATTCCTTCTAACACGACCTGCAGCTCGGGCAAGTGGGGATCGGCCAATGACTCACCTGAGATCGTCCTCCAGGGCTTGAACCACTCCCGACCTGCCGTAAGCGTGCCTATGCGTGCTTCCATACCATCGGAGACGACAAGCATCTCATTGAAGCTGAAGAGACTTGGCAACTCACTCATGTAAGTCTGAAGCTGTTGAAAGGCTGTCCAGATGGTGGCGTTCTCGTCGGCAGGGTTCTTGAGTTCGATGATCACAATCGGGAGGCCGTTAATGAATAACACTACGTCAGGCCGACGGGTATGCTTGTTTTCGCTAACGGTGAACTGGTTGACGGCAAGCCAGTCGTTATTATCAGGGTCTTCGAAATCGACAAGTCGAGCTTGTGCGCCCGCTATGGTCCCATCGGGACGCTTGTATTCGACCGTCACCCCATCAATCAGCAAACGATGGAAGGCGCGGTTGCGCGCCTCCAGTGTCGGTCCTTCAGGCCGGATGATCTTGCGGAATGCATCTTCGAGGGCCTCAGCCGGAAGCTGCGGGTTGAGGCGTGCGAGCCCCTGACGCAGGCGGTCTCCCAGAACCACCTGATCATAGTCAGCCCGTTCCGCCCAGAGCTCCCCGGGCCCAATGTGAGGCCCATGTTTCACGACCCAGCCAAGGCTCTCCAGCCAAGCGAGGGCGGCATCTTCCACGGTAGATTCGGTGAATTGTCTCATGACCTTTTTCTCTGCTGCCGCTCGCGGTAAAGGCGCTCCGTGAAACCACCTTCATTAAGAAATTGTTGTTCGAGTTTCTGTAACTGCCGCCCCAACAAATAACTCGCCTGATTAATCAGGCAGATGATTGTGTTCGCTGCCACCTCTGGCGAAGACGAGGCAATGCAGTAGGGGTCAGACCCGTCGGACAGGTCAGACCTGTCCGACGGGTCTGACTTGTACTTCCCCCTCACCGCCAGCGCCTCCGGCGAGTCCTTGTTCCAGAGGCGCAATCCACGCTGGCGCAAGAAGTCCTCATAGTCCAGTAGCAATTCCTCAAGGCTGGCCCTGGCCACGCCGGTGAGTTTGAGTTCGGTCTTCTTCGATGTGGCGGACGCCATGCTGCCCTCGGTCACGCCGAAGGCGTGATTCTGCACGCAACTGCGCGCACTGAAAGCTGCGCAGCTTACGGTACCCGCCGTGCGGCGGGATCAAATCACGGTCTTTGTTCATCAGCTTTTCCCCACAATCTTTTCCGCATCCTTCAACCGCAGCTCGCCAGTGATGAGCTTGGGCATCAGTGTGTCGCGCAGGGCGGCGAGTGTACGGGATTCACGTTTGTTTGCGTAGGTCTTATCAAATAGCGGCTTAACTTGTCTGTCGAATCCTTCTATCACGTTAGATTGGGGCGAGACCTGCAAGTTCATATATGCGAGATTGCGGTTCAACCCAGGTACCGCGGAGTCCGCTCCGAGTGAAGCCAGGTCATGCCCAAGAAGCGCGTAATAAAGAAAGTGGAGGCTTCCGCATTCGTTTTTCGGTACGACGTAGAACGTTGTGTCTATTGCGAAAAAGTCCGTTGGCGCCCAGGTTACAATGCCTGGGTTACCCTTCCGCCCCACGATGATCCCGGGACCATCGACAAGTTTCTGATCGTGCCAACCGACCTGACCGTTTGAACCAAAAACCGGGATCGACCCGACACGGCGGTTTTCTTCCTTGAGCGCCTTGCCATATGCAAGCTCGATAATGTCTCCAAGTCGTTGGACCTTCCACCCTCTCGGAATATCTCCCAACTCCGAATCCTCGAAGCTGTCAGGGAAGAGGTCCCACAGGCGGGCGGGGAGGCAGGGTAGGTTTTCGCCTTTTTTCCAGTGGCCCTCCATTTTAGCGCGGACGGGATCGAAGTTTACAAACCACGACTTAAAGATTGGTTGTGCGATAGCCTCCAATGTATCATTCATCCGCCGGTTCAGTTCGATCTTGTCGTCCAATGTGCCGAGGATGTGGGCAATGGCACGTTGTTCGGGGAGGGGCGGCAGTGGAATCTCAATCGTACGCAGATATGTCACCGGCTGAGCGATTGATGGAACGCCGACCTGAGACGTATTAGCAAGGAGCTTGTGCCTGCCCTCAGGTGTATTGAAATAGTAAACGACAAACTCAGGTATTACACGTTGACGGTTACATCGCATATAGAACTGGCGCTGAGAAATGACATAACGTTCGTATTCCGAGCTTTCTGGAATGTACGAAACCTGTCCAATGTTACCAGCGTGAGTGAAAATAATGTCGCCTTTTTGCACATTAGCGTTCTTAAGGCGATTTGCGTGTTCTGGGCTCAGGAAGTTGAATCCGGATGTCTCATCAAGCCTGAAACCGTGAAGGTGTTGACCACTAATGACAGGCACGCCCTGCGCTACAAATGTCTCGACTTTAATCGAAGAACCAAACGGCCCCATCGCGACCCTTTCGGCGACTTCATCGATTGTTGCGGTGTCCCACTCACCCCCCATACCTCAACTCCTTCGGCTTTGTTTCGATTGCATTTTACATCTTGTCCATTCTGCCATGATCACCTATTGCCGACCTCTTTGACCTTTTCCTCGAGGAAACGCTGGATTTGCTCTTTCTTGGGGAGTTCGAGTTGGTACTTGGAGACGAACAGTTTGTTGTCCATCCCTGCAAGGGCGTACTCAACAAGAACATGGTCTTTCTGGGTGCAGAGCAGAAGGCCAACAGGCGGGTTATCGCCATCGCTCATCATGTTTTTGCGGTACCACGTCACGTAAGTGTTAATCTGGCCGATGTATTCATGTTTGAATTCATCCAACTTTAATTCTACTAAAACATGACACTTAATAACCCGATGGTAGAAAACCAAATCGACAAAGCCATGGGTTTTACCGATGAGAATACGCTTCTGTC
>JASEGR010000095.1 GCA_030017955.1 Candidatus Eisenbacteria bacterium | reverse complement strand
TATTCATCTCAAAACAGTTACAGCAACTACGGAACAAGTTAACCGGACACCAGTGACCTGCGACCTTCTTTTTGCAGAAACGAATCCTTCTCTTATTTGTGGTCCTATTGCGAGAAAGATGAGATGTCTGCAACCCTCGCATCCATCGCCATGCCCCTTGAAACCGCCGTGCTGATCATCGTGCCTTCCATGGTCCCCGGTCACAAAAAGAGTGCAACTTCCCCGATAGAATGCATCTCCTTCAATCTCTTTCCAGACCTCACATACAAGTGAGTCGGCAGTCTTTATTGCCGAAACATACCGTTCCCAGTTTCCACTGTGAGCTGCGATGTCCACTCCGGCGAAATTCACGATGACGAGCTTCGGATGGTGCTTCCTCATGGTCGTCCTCAGAGAAGTCCATGTTTCGATGTCAGAACGTTCCGTGGGAAACCCGGGTACGTCGTGCGAAGCCCCAAACTTCTTGCCATACTCCCGCGCCGAGCTGCAGGTCACTGCCTCGAGCTTTCTCTTTCCGGCAATCACCCACAGTTTACTCATCTTGAGTTTCGAATCGCTTTTGCGAAGATACTCAAAGAACGTCGGCGAGTAAGGCCTTTCCCTTCCATTGTTCGCTATCTTCTGCCACGTACCGGTCGCGATGCTTGCCTGGCCAGGAACAGTCTTAGTCACGCCGTCATTGAAGAAAGCAGTGATGATTGAAGCGTCGTGTCCAGCCATTTTCCACATTCCGGGGATGTATGCGTGAGTTGAATCCCCGAAAGTCTCCGAGTAGCGGACTCCGTCTATTACGATTACAAAAAGAGCCTGTTTGTCTCGCTTCGGGGCAAGAGAAAGCAGGGGAAGACAAAGCGCGAAGAGAACAAGAATGGGCAGCGTGTTTTTCCGGATGCAAAATCGTCTAGGCACGATTGAGAAACCTCTTATAAAATCCTGGAAACGGGTGAGCGTCCATTGCCCTCATGCCATCAACAGGTCGAAAAAATACATGAGGCAGGATGAAACTTCAAGGACAATTCTCTCCGCCAAACATCAGTTAACAAATGAAAACTGATTCGCTATAATTTGCCGGAACTATTCAGCTCAGAAATCGGGAGGTGTAAAATCAGAAAAGGTTTCCCGGGGCTCCTTCTTTTCCTCTTATCTTTGTCGGCACTATTTCCCACTTCAACGCCTGCTTATGCCTCCTCTCGGGACGTGTTCGTGAAGGTTCTCGGAGGGAGGGATGAAGATGTTGTCCTTGGAGCTGTTGAATCAGCTGACAGCGGGCTTGTCATAGCAGGCCGTTCCCAGGGCAGTTCTCCGATTCGATTTGGCGCACTTCTTGTCAAATTCGATCGCGCCGGGAACTGTGAGTGGATGAGGAAGCTAGGCGGAGCAAAGGATGACATCGCCTACAATCTTGTTCAGACAGCCGACAGCGGACTTGTCATAACCGGTACCACTCAGAGCTACGGAGTCGGCAACGGCGACGTCCTTCTTACGAAGTTCAACCCGGCCGGCGATCATCTTTGGACACGCACGCTTGGGGGAGCAGAATATGATGGAGGCTACAGTCTCGTGCAATCGTCTGATGGGGCACTCGTCGTGGCCGGATGGACAAAGAGTTTCGGTTCCGGCGCCCCTGATGTTCTTCTCTCGAAGTTAGATGCGAAAGGTGGTCATCTTTGGACGCGAATACTCGGCGGAGTCAGGGGAGACTACGCTCTCTCGCTCATCCAGACGACTGACAAAGGATTCGTTGTGACCGGATACACCCAAAGTTACGGAGCAGGTTCGAGCGACGTCCTTCTATGCAAATTCGATTCAAACGGGAATCATGTCTGGACGAGAGTATTTGGAGGTCCTGGCTGGGACCAGGGACGTTGGGTCATTCAGACAATCGACGGCGGAATCGCAGTCACGGGGGAAACTGACAGTTTTGGCCCCGGTGATAAGGACATGTTCCTCTCGAAGTTCGATGCAAAAGGCAATCATCTTTGGACACGCACACTCGGGGTGAAGGACGATGATTCTGGCTACTCTCTGGTCCAGGCACGGGACGGGACGATCCTTGTGACAGGCTGGACCGGTGTGTCGGGGGGAGGGTATGTCGGCGATGTCCTCTTCTCGAAGTTCGATAACGAAGGGCAGCATATCCGGACTCAAACGCTTGGAGGGCCGGGGTGGGACAAGGGGCTCTGTATCATACAAACATCTGATGGAGGCTTTGTGGTCGGTGGGGGAAGTACGTCTTATGGCGGAGGGGATCCCGATGTTCTCCTCGTGAAGTTCGACTCCTCGGGGAATGGTTGTACAGGTTCACCTCAGGTCCCGGCCAGCAAGTACGTCAATCCAACCATCACAGTTCCTAGACCGATGACCCAGTTCCATACACCCGGTCTCAAGAGTCCGGTCCCGGCGATTGTAGCACCTCTTCGAACGACCAAAACTGTGTGTCAAGGCAATGAAAGCGGCAGGAAATGAGTGCACTGAAAAGTTCGGATTGCAAGCCGAGGTGAGCGCCTACGATACCGCTTCGTGACACTATTCCTTCCTCAAGGCGACCGGTTGTTACGATCGGTCTCATTGCAGTCAATTCACTTATCTTTGTCTACGAATTATCCCTTGGGCAAAACATAAACCAGTTTGTCTCTCACTACGGGATGATCCCGCACAGGCTGTTGTCCGGGGACTCTGCAAGTCAGTTTGAGTACGGCGGGAGATATCTTTCCGTCTTCACAGCGATGTTCCTCCACGGAGGATGGCTTCACCTGATAGGAAACATGCTCTACCTCTGGATCTTTGGAGACAATGTTGAAGATAGAATGGGAAGACTGAGATTTCTTGTCTTTTACATTTTCTGCGGGCTTGCAGCGAGTATCGGTCAGGTGTTCGCCAGCCCGCACTCAAACATTCCCACCATAGGTGCGAGCGGCGCGATTGCAGGTGTGCTCGGCGCATATTTCACGCTTTTCCCCAGGGCACGGGTTCTAACGCTTATCCCGATCGGATTCATAATCAGGGTGATGGAGCTTCCCGCGTTCTTCTTCCTTGGATTCTGGTTCTTGATCCAGTTCTTGTATGGGAGCATGATGAGGGAAGAAGGAGGAGTGGCGTGGTGGGCGCATGTGGGAGGGTTCGTGGCAGGTTTTGTTCTTGTCCAGATTTTCAAGAAGAGGTGACTTCTCATGAATAACGTGGCCGTAGTCATTCCGCTGCTGCTGGTCAATGTTGTCCTTCTGCTGATCGTCATATGGCGCCTGTTCCGCCGCGGCCGTGACGAGACAGAGCATGTTGTTCGAGACGAACTGCGTGCCCAGCGGGAGGAATCTCTTAAGGCTGCGCGAGAATTGCGAGAGGAAGTCACCGGCGGCTTCAAATCTGCAAGTGACACCATTGCGAAGACTATTGGCGAGATGGGGAGCCTCCAGAAAATGCAGCTTGAGGCAGTAACCAGGCAGCTCAGAGATTTGACCGAGACGAACCAGTCCCGTTTTGACGCGCTCCGCGAAGTCATTGACACGCAACTCAAGCAAATCCAGGAGAGCAACGAAAAAAAGCTCGATGAGATGCGTAAGACTGTGGATGAGAAGCTGCATGATACGTTGGAGAGACGACTTGGAGAATCGTTCAAGCTGGTGAGCGAGCGTTTGGAGGCTGTGCAGCGAGGGCTCGGGGAGATGCAGACACTGGCGACGGGTGTGGGTGACCTCAAGAGAGTTCTCACCAACGTCAAAGCTCGCGGCACTTGGGCAGAGTTTCAGCTCGGAGCAATTCTTGAGGAGATACTCACGCCGGATCAATATGCACGAAATGTCCAGACAAAGGAAGGATCGCGTGAAACTGTCGAATATGCAATCCGTCTTCCGGGACCCGACAATGAACCTGGGACCCATGTCTGGCTGCCGATCGATTCCAAATTTCCTCAGGAGGACTATCTGAGACTATTGGAAGCAGCGGAAGCGGCAGATAGCGAGAAGGTGCAGGAAGCGAGCAAGGCTCTTGCTTCGGCCGTAGTCAAATCTGCGCTTGATATACGTAACAGGTACATCGATCCACCGCACACCACCGATTTTGCCCTGATGTTTCTGCCGACGGAGGGTTTGTATGCTGAAGTCCTCCGGCAGCCGGGGCTTGTAGAGAAGCTCCAGCAAACCCACAGAGTCGTCGTTGCCGGACCGACAACACTGGCTGCCATCCTCAACAGCCTGCGCATGGGCTTCCGGTCACTTGCCATCCAGCAGCGCGCGAGTGAAGTCTGGAAAGTGCTGGCAGCGGTCAAGACCGAATTCGGCAGATTTGAAGAGGTGCTTCGCAGGGTCAAGAAACAACTGGACACCGCGAGCAAAACAATTGATGAGACCAGTAAACGCACTCAGATCATGGAAGCCAAGCTGCGGGATGTGGAACGACTTCCTGCGGGGGAGCTAGAGGACGTCCTGGTACTGCCCGACTCGGGCGCTCCGGAATCTGTCTCCGGGGAGCCGGATGAAGAAGAGGTCGAGGGAGACGAACACTAGAAATATTTCTCCGGCATTGCATGTTGCAATGATTGACCGCGTAACTGCTGGAAAACAGACAAAAGTTTGACAAACTTGGCTTCAATTCACAGAGAAGTGTTGAAACCCGGATGTCTCTCTGGTATAATTGTTACAGAGTTGAATGGATGGAGTGGACATCTCTCGGGTCACGCTTCAAACAAGGCGTACCCGATTGTTGTTTCTGGAGTGACAGTTACAAACGGAGGGCACGATGAATTTCAGGAGACGGACAGGTTCGTTGCCGGCTCTGAACCTCGCGGTGCTTCTGTTTTCTGCCTTTCTTTTTGCCGGTGCTGAAGGCGCGCCTGCAGAACCTTCAAGCTCTGCACCATTGAGCGGAATTCCTTCACAGACGATTGCCAAGATGAATGCTCCGCTCAAGCTTCTTCTTTCCACGCGTCTTAAGCCTGTCCCAGAGACGAGCTTCTTGAGTGAAAAAGCCCTTGAGCCCAACGCGCCAGTGATGCTCAAGTTCAAGAGGGAGCTGGCTCCGGGAGAAATATCTTCACTTGAGAGCATCGGTGTCCAGTTCGACAGAGTTGACGGGAAGATTTCGAAGGTGGGGACGATATATGCGGCACGGGTGCCATGGGAAGCACTCGGCGCTATTGCTGGAAGAAACGATGTGGAGACCGTGGAATCTGTTTGGAAGCCAAGACTCCTGCCTTGTCTTGACGTGAGTGCCCCCGAAATCGGAGCTCCGTCAGCATGGCAGGTGACTGACGGGCTCGGCGATAAAGTCACAGGCAAGGGTATTATCCTTGCCGACTTTGATACAAGTGTTGACATATACCACCCGGCGCTCTTCAAGGCAGATGCCGACACGTTCGATTGGATAGATGCCGATCATGACTCATTGTTTGATAATGGCCTCGACGGCGTTGATCTCGACAAGGACGGCCAATTCGATGCAAACGAGAAGCTCCGCTTCTTTGACGGCGCGATCTATGACCCTGCGAAGACCTTTGGCGGGAATGGAACGAGCAATGCCGACGGTGTGTTCCAGGCTTACTGGGACTGGCTATACAATGATGCCAACAGTAACGGCGTAAGAGAATACGGGACAGGCGCCGGCTTCAACGAAAACTCTCCTTCTCTCGGCGAGAGACTCTTCATGGTGATTGATTCGAACCAGAACGGAGCATTGAACGTCGGAGAAAAACTTCTGGGGCTTGGGACCTCGAAGGTCCTGGCCACGATGAACACCGGAAGCGTCGAGAGAACCCGTGGAGTTGACCTGATGAATACGGACGCGGACAACTACGGCCATGGAACGCCTGTCTGCGGAATACTCGCCGGGCACAAGAACGGTTTTGGAAAATTCGCAGGGATCGCTCCCGATGCAGAGATTGTCATGGGAAACTACTTCACGGATGTGTCAATCGTGACACTCCTGAATTGGGCAAGAGCTAAGGGTGCCGATGTCGTTCTCTACGAAGGCGCGAGCTTCGTATGGGAGCCTCTTGACGGCTCGACGATCGCCGAACAGACGCTGGATGCCTTCGCAGACAGCATCATTCAGGTCACACCTGCCGGAAATCTTGCAAGAGGATACAAACACTCCCTGTTTTCCCTCCCGCCTTCCCAGACGGATACTTCCAGAGTTTATGTACCTGCCACCTATGGCGGCTCGGCGATTACATACATGTGGCTCACATATCTGTGGAGGACCCCCTCTGACAGCATCAGGGTGCAGGTCACTACGCCGGTGGGAAACTCGATGATGCTTAACGGATTGTGGGGATATCAGGTTCTCGACGGATACGAATTCTACTCCGGCAGATCAACGACATCGCGGGGAACTGCTGAGTTTGATATTCAGATAAGAAATCTCTCAGGCAATCTTGCCGGGACATGGAGATTCGCATTGACCAATAGAACGGGCGATGTGACCGACGAGGTGAACGGTTATGTCAGCGACAATGCAAGCTCGTGGGCAGGCGGTTCGGAGTTCCTGAACTACAGGTCAAATGATAAGACTGTCTGCTCGGTTGCAACTGCAGACAGCGCGTTCACTCTTGCCTCCTACAGTACGCGGGGCTACGAGGGTTACAGCGGAGTGGGAGGCGGCACAATACTGCCTGGAGCTTTGAGCAAATTCAGCAGCAGGGGAAAGAGGATTGATGGTGTGTCCATCATGGACATCGCATCACCTGGAAACTACGACGTCTATTCAACAAGGACGCACTATGGCACGGGGTCCTTCGGCGGATACACACAGTTCAGTGGGACTAGTGCGGCGGGTCCGCATGTCGCCGCGTCGTGCGGCCTCGTAAAGCAGTATTTTCCGCTGGCAACACCCGCCGACATCAAATACAGAATAACGAGAAGCGCTCTCGCCGATAGTTTCACCGGCACTGTCCCGAACGACCTGTGGGGCTGGGGAAAACTGAGAGTCTATCAGGCAATCGCATGGCCTCTTACTGGCGTTGAGCTTCCGGCAGATTTTCTCGGAAGTCCCGTCGTGAGAGCGAGACTGTCCCAAAACTATCCGAATCCTTTCAATCCGGCGACAAAAATCCAGTACGAGCTTCCAAGAGAGTCACCTGTGAAAGTTGGAATCTACGACGCACGGGGCAGGTTCGTGAGAGTCCTTGTTGACGAAAGGCAGTTCGCGGGCCGGTACTCGATTCTCTGGGATGGTCTTGATTCCCGCGGGCTTCAGGTATCGTCCGGGGTTTACTTCGTGAAGCTTGAAGCGATGGGGAAGACCGACAGCCGTAAGATGGTTCTCCTCAGGTAAATAGGTAAAATAGTGACAGTCACCTATTTTCTGGGAGTGGTGGCAAAATAGGTGACTGTCACTATTTTAGGAAGGTTAACTTCTTATTGGTCTCGAAGCCGTTGACTCGCAGCGTACAAACATATACGCCACTCGCCACTCCAACCCCGTCGTCATCGGTACCGTTCCACAGGACCGAATAGTTGCCGGCTTCCTTCTCCGTATTCACGAGAATCCGCACCAACCGGCCCTGCAGGTTATAGATCCTCAGGTTCACATTCCCGTTCGTCTTCAGAGCGAAGCGGATAGCAGTCTCGGGGTTGAAAGGGTTCGGGACGTTCTGCTCGAGCGCGCAGACCGCACCGTAGAGA
Organism: Candidatus Eisenbacteria bacterium; assembly: GCA_030017955.1. NCBI lineage: Bacteria > Candidatus Eiseniibacteriota > Candidatus Eiseniibacteriota bacterium. The sequence continues at coordinate 1,974 of JASEGR010000095.1, read as the reverse complement.
GCAAGGGGCGCTGTGTCAACAGCCATCAGGCCTCCCCCGTCTACATAGACCTGCACTGTAGGCTCCTGTGCACGGCATTTTCGAACCCTAAACAGGTCAAAGTATTCGTCTGTAACCTCTCCCGGTGTAATAGCCAGTCTGATTCTGTCAGGACTGACTGACGCCGCCTGCACAGAGTGTTTTGTGCCATTGATGGTCACCTTACTATTCGGACCGTTCCAGAATATCGTAATGGGAAACCAGAAATTGTAAGCGCCGGCTTCGAGCAGTGTGAATGTGTTACGGTACCACTTGAATTTGGGAACGCCCCAGTAGTCTCTGTAGAAGTGAAGCGATCCCTCGCTCGTCGAATCCGTCAGCGAGATTGATGCCTGCGGCTGCTGTGGAGGTGGACTGTTCGTGTTGGTCAACTTCCAATACAGGTCAAGTGCCAGTGTGGGAAGGTTGAGACAATGTTCGGCGTACTGAACACCCTGACCGTTGTTGTAGAGAAGCAGTCCATAACTGCCTTCGTATCTGGCCGGCGGGTCCGGCCTGGCGTTGGCGGAGCTAGAAACAGTCCATCCAGTTGGTGGAATCACAGTCGAGGTGTCCGCCAGCGGATCGTATTCTTCGTTATAGCAAATACCCTTCGGATACCACACTACATCCCTGCCGCCTGCCGAGTATAACTTGTTATTGATAACACCTCCTGCCACGCCGTCTCGCGGATGAATCGCAGGCGATTTCTGCTCCCAGGAATCCGTGGCGGGATCATAGGCATAGTTGTCAAGGTGGAAGCCTCCATCCAATCCGGGGACAACGTATATCTTGCCGCCTATGACTGGATTTTCTCTTACTACACCATACTTGCTGACCGGCAATGGCTCTTTTGTCGCCCATGTATCGGTCAGAGGATCATAAGCCTCGTTCACATTTATTGCGCCAGTCGGCCCAGGACCGTAGGAGTATCCCCCTATGACATAGATTTTGTCATCGACTGCGGCGCAGGCACCCCATGTTCTCCAGGTCGGGATATCGGCCTTACGTGTGTAGATGTCGGTGCCAGGGTCGTATTCATAGTGATTCGCCTTGTAGAAAAGGTGAATCTTGTCGCCGTACCGTACGCCCATCAGCCCCTGGTCCGCCAGCCCGGATGGAACTGATGACCATGTGGCCCAAGTGTCTGTCGAAGAGTCATACACCTCGTGCGCACGAGATCCACGTCCAGCATATCCGGCAAAGACATGAATCAGACCATTGAATTCAACGGCAGTCGGACCCCATCGGGCCGTCGGCATATCGGCTTTTCGGCTCCATGTGTCAGCAAAGGGGTCATATTCATACGTTTCTTTCAACCAGTCGCTTGTACTCGCACGATAACCGCCGAAAAGATACAGCTTGTTGTCACATACGGCCGCCCCGGCATCGGCTATACCTGTCGGCAATGGCTGTTTCTCAAGCCATACACGCGGGAACGCACTGCCCCACGCCTCAAAATCTTCGAAGAACTCAAAAGTTGCATTGCCGTTACTGGCAGAGTCCGCTTCCGGATTGCCGAAATAGAGGTAGATAGTGATTCCCTCAACCGGAATTGACTGCACTTTCACCCAGATCACCGCATACTCTTCTGGTTTGTCCCAGATTTCGATCCAGTGATTCAACAACGTCAGTCCATCCGCATCGGTGAAACGCACATCTTCACCGTTTTCCTTTGCCAATGCGAAGATGCTGTCCTGTGCACACGTCAGCACGACCTTGACTTGATAATCAGTCAGGACAGTATCTGAGTCTGTAATAGTTATCCCCCTGCGGTAATCCCACCCTCCGGGCAGCCACTGGGCCTGAACTGGCTCAATCACAAACAGAATCGTGGCCAATAGAAGCGCCGCCGCGCCATAAGCTGCAATTCTGACTCTGCCCCTCATCATTGATCTCCCTACCTAGTGTAGTGCGTCTAACGCTTCTTTACATTTGGTGACTTTGGCCAGGATG
>JASEGR010000094.1 GCA_030017955.1 Candidatus Eisenbacteria bacterium | reverse complement strand
GTCGGCCACGACCCCCTCATACCCCCTGGCAGTGTGCCTTACGAAAGGCCCTGCAATTCGTCAAGTTATTTCTGGGACGGCACACTAGCTGATCGGAAACACTTCCAGGTTCAGGCTTGACTTAGGATTCCTTCTGCTCGTAGTGTCTTTCAAATAACAGATGGAGGAGGCATGAAACAGGAATACATTGAGGACATCGCAAAGTTCGAAGGCAAGGAAGTTCTGATAAAGGGATGGCTCTACAACAAGAGAAGCAGCGGGAAGATTCTGTTTCTCCTTGTAAGGGACGGCACTGGCGTCATCCAGGCAGTCGCGACGGCTTCGGCCATCGGACAGGAAGCATTTGATCTATGCTCAAAACTCACGCAGGAGAGTTCTCTCGAAGTAACCGGCAAGGTCAGAAAGGATGATCGCGCCGTTGGAGGATATGAGCTTGAATTAACCGGAACAGAGCTCATTTCACTGTCAAACGAATACCCGATAACTCCAAAAGAACACGGAGTTGAGTTCCTTCTTGATAAAAGGCATCTCTGGCTCAGGTCATCAAGGCAGCACGCGATCTTAAGGATAAGAAGCGAGATTATCAAAGCGTGCCGGGACTTCTTTGATGAGAGAAACTTCGTTCTCATGGATTCCCCAATACTCACTCCTGCCGCATGTGAAGGCACGACCACTCTCTTTGAAGTCGGATACTTTGACGGCAAGGCATATCTCACGCAGAGCGGCCAGCTCTACAATGAAGCAAGCGCAATGGCTTTTGGAAAGGTTTATTGCTTCGGCCCGACGTTCAGAGCTGAAAAGTCAAAAACAAGAAGACACCTCACTGAGTTCTGGATGATTGAACCCGAAGTGGCCTTTGCAACGCTCGAAGACACGATGGTCCTCATAGAGGAGTTCTTGAGCTCCGTCGTGAGCCGAGTGATTGACAGGAGGAAAGAGGAGCTCAAGCGCATCGAGAGAGATACAACATCACTTGAAAAGATCGAACCGCCATTTCCGAGGATGAGCTATGATGAAGCCGTTCAGATTCTCAAGAAGAAGGGGCAGAGCTTCGAGTGGGGAGGTGACTTCGGCGCAGAGGATGAGACAATACTTGCGCAATCGTTTGAAGTTCCTGTCTTTGTGCACCATTTCCCGGCCCAGTGCAAGGCCTTCTACATGAAGCCCGACCCAGAGAATAAGAAACTCTGTCTGTCCTGTGACCTGCTTGCTCCCGAAGGATATGGGGAAATTGTAGGTGGCGGCGAGAGGATGGACAGTCTTGAGGATCTGGAGAGAGGAATAGCAAAAGAGGGACTTCCGAGAGAGTGTTTTGAGTGGTATCTCGACCTGAGGCGCTTCGGTTCCTGCCCTCACGCGGGCTTTGGCCTCGGTTTGGAAAGGACTGTCGCCTGGATATGCGGCATCGAGCATGTGAGAGAGACGATACCGTTTCCGAGAATGATCTACCGGCTCACGCCTTGACAATTTCTTTGACCCCGGCTCACCCCCTGAAAACTCTCCCGTCTGGGCGTCACCCAAAATAAATCCTGTTCTCCCGGCCGGTTTTCTGGTAAAATATACGGTGGCAAAGGGTAACTGAAGAGTAACTGAGGGTTTCAAGTAGTACTTAGACACTTCAGCTCAGTGCCGAATATGCTATTGGGCTTATTTTTTTTGACCCCAAGACGAAAAGGGAGAACTCAGACGGAGAGCTGCGGGTGGCTGATAGTCCGTATGGAGCCAGGAATCACCCGTAGAATTGTCGTGTTATGCAGAGTGAGAGGTTAAAGGGGAAGTGGAGGGCGTGATCGCCCGGAGGGAGCCATGAATGAAGCATCTTGCGTTCGTGTCTGGTCCCGAGGCCGGATGAGGTTGAAAGTCCGCCTCGCTCTCTTTTGCAGCATTTTCTTCTTCTGTCTTGCTCTTTTCTTCTTAGCTCAAAATGCAGCCTCTGCCCCCGTGCCGAAGGAAAAGTCTCTGGTGCGGGTTTATTTTGGAAAGCCATCCAAGCTTGATGAGATTCTCCGTCTTGGCCTTGACATCGCGTCCTTTCGTCCGGGCCAGTACCTTGATGCCCTTGTCTCTTCTGAAGAGTCTCTCAAGCTCCAGCGTCTGGGCATTCAGCTGGAAGTGATAGACGAGAATCCCGCTCAGAAACTTGTTCCTCTTCTTGAACAAGGGGATCTGGGTCTTTATCACACGTACCAGGAAATGAAGACCGAGATGCTTGCGTATGCTCAAACCCACGCGGCCATAGTCAAAGTTGATTCAATCGGAAGCAGCGTTGAGGGAAGGGCAATCTGGGCAATGAAGATCTCCGACAATGTCGGAGTCGATGAGAACGAACCGGAAGTTCTCTACATGGGTAACCATCACGCCCGTGAAATCATGACTGTCGAGATTCCGATGAGAATCATGAGTTTTCTCATAAATGGTTACGGGACCGACACCCTTGCGACACGGCTTGTCGATACCAGAGAAACATGGCTGGTGCCGATGGTGAATCCTGACGGGCACGTTTATGTTGAGAACGGGTCTTCAATGTGGAGAAAGAATCGCAGGAACAATGGAGACGGAAGCTACGGTGTTGATCTGAATAGAAACTATGGCTACATGTGGGGCTACGATAATATCGGCTCGAGTCCGACCCCGAGCTCAGAGGTATATAGAGGAACAGGTCCGTTTTCTGAACCTGAGATCGACGTAATACGGGACTTCTGCGAGGCGCACGACTTCATATTCTCCCTTTCTTATCACAGCTACGGAGAGATGGTGCTTTACCCATGGGGCTACATCGCCGCTCACACACCGGACAGAATGCTCTTCACTGTGTTAGGCGACAGCATAGTGGCATACAACAACTACGTTCACGGCAACGCTGCCACCGGCACCATCTATCTCACGAACGGAGATACTGATGACTGGGTGTATGGGGAAGTCGTCACGAAGAACAAAACGTACGGCATAACATTTGAGGTCAACACATACGCCCAGGGTGGGTTCGCGCCCCCAGGAAGCCTGATTGGTCCGACATGCGAGTTGAACCTAAAGCCAAGCCTTTTTCTGCTCAAGTACGCCGACGATCCTTTGAGACTCTTGCCGCCGGCGACTCCTCTGATAACGCCGCTCGACGGCGACCCGGATGGCACCTACACGCTGGAGTGGTCAACAACGACACCGGATCCGCACAATCCTGCTCAACTTTACGAGCTTGTTGAGATGTCCGGGAAGAGCCGCATCACCGATGGAGCTGAGTCGGGGTTTGTGAACTTCGGGACCTCAGGTTTCACGATTTCATCCACGAGAAAGAAGAGCGGGAGCTCAAGCTTCTATGGCGGAAAGGCCGACGGACTTGATTCCCGGCTATCCTCAGTTGAGGGAGTGGACGTGGCCTCAGCCGATAGTCTAAAGCTCTGGTGCTGGTATGATATTGAGTCGAATTACGACTATGCCTATGTCGAAATGTCAGCTGACGGCGGCATGACCTTCGAGTCCATCCCTGGAAACATAACGACAAACTACGATCCGCACGGAGGAAATGCCGGAAACGGAATCACCGGATCGAGCGGTGGCTGGGTTCTTGGAAGTTTTCCATTGAGTCAGTTCTCAGGGAAGACTGTCTGGATGAGAATCAGGTATCAGACAGATCAATCCGTGACAGGTGAAGGCCTGTATGCGGATGATGTCTATCCGCTCGAGACGTTTGCGACAAAGTCGGTTTTGAGTTCGTCAATTCCTGACACGTTCTATGTTGTTTCAGGCAAGACCGACGGTGTTTACTATTACCACGTGCGGGCGATCGACAGCGAAGGACATCGTTCGGGCTGGAGCCAGAGAGAAGACGTGGTTGTTACTCTGAGCTCTGCAGGCGGCGGCCCAAGTGCCACAGGAGTCTCATTCGGGCTCAAAGGAGTCTATCCGAATCCTTTTGATTCCGGCTGTGAGATCTCATTCTTCCTTGACAAAGCGGGTCAAGGTTATGTATTAAGGATTTTTGACCTTTCCGGAAGAGAAGTTAAGTCCATCTCGGGTAGGGGAGATGCGCCGGGAATGGTGACGCTGTCCTGGGACGGAAAGAACAAGCATGGCGAAAGATGTTCATCAGGTTTATATGTATTGAGACTGGAAGCTGCGCGGAAAAGCGATGTGAGGAAAGCCGTCCTTTTGAAAGGGCAATAGTCATCCCTTAAAAAAGGATTGACAGAACAAAGCGAATGAAGATAAATTCTTTTGGGAGAGCGAGCACCTGGGCGATCGCGTTGCTCTCTACGGCTCTCCCTTTGGGTTGTGGAAAGGAACCTGCGGAGACCCCCACAAGCGGGGCCATTCTTGTTAGCGGCTCCGAATCTGCTCTTCCCCTGGTGAGAGAGGAAGCTCAGGTCTTCATGGAGCACTATCCAAAGGCCTCGATCACGGTAAGGGGTGGAAGCTCGAGGGCTGGAATCGCGGAGCTCCTCGAGGGAACAGCTAACGTGGCTGTCATCTCCCGTGAGCTCAAGCCGGACGAGCTGGCTGCAGCCAAGGAAGGAGGCTTCCAGCTAGAAAGTTTCAAGATAGCCATTGACGGACTTGCTGTCATAGTTAACAAAAGGAACCCCGTTGACAGCTTGAACCTTCCTCAGCTCGCCGATGTCTTTAGCGGCAGAATACCCAGCTGGCGGGCGCTGGGCGGCGGCAATCCCCCCATAGTAACAATAACGACAGACCCTAACTCAGGAACCTTTGAGTTTTTCAAGAACAAGGTTCTCAAGGGCGGGGAGTACAGTCCGAAATCCTACCACGTGGCGAACGATTCTGTTGTTGTCGCCGGTGTAATGGACAATATTGGCGCAATAGGATTCGTCAGCATGATGATTGACAGGGAGAGCGTGAAGACTCTCATGATCTCAGAAACGCAGTCGTCAGCTCCAGTCAGTCTGGACCAGGGAACCGTCCTGAACGGCGACTACCCGCTCATCCATCCAATCTATATGATAACAAGGCAGCCGGCCCTGGGGCTTCCGGGCGGATTCGTCACGTTTGTTACAAGCGCTCCGGGGCAGAAACTTGTGATCGGGAAGGGTCTTGTTCCGGCGACGATGCCCACCAGGATTGTGAGACTCAAGGAGGGAGAGTAGTTGAAGACTACTATTGGCAAAAGAAGTCTTGTGCTGGTCGGGCTGATGTTAGTCCTTCTTTCCGCTCTTTCTTTCGCGCAGGCTGCAAGGGATTTTGAGCACGAGGGCAAGATTGCGTTCAAAGCAGGGGACCTTGACAAGGCGATTGAGAACCTCAACCAGGCCCTGAAGGCAGATTCAACTCTCATCGAGGCGAGAGAGCTCCTCTGCGAGGCCTACCTTGAGAGCGGACTTCACAAGAAAAGCAAGACAGAGTGCGAGAGAGTTCTATCGCAGGATCCGAGAAACCCGAATGCTCAGAGATTTCTCGGAGATGCCCTTGTCCAGTTAGGAGATTTTGAGGGGGCAAGAAAAGCTTATTTGTCTTCAATTGAGCTGAAGCGCAAATGCCCGGAGTGCTATTTCGGGCTAGCGACGGCATATGCGAAGTTAGGGATGACCGCGGAAGCAAGAAAGACCCTTAAGGACAAAGGAGCATCGAAAGGTGACAAAGCTTACGCGTCCAATGCCATAGGGACCATTCTTCTTGCTGAAGCGCAAAAGGCCAACGACAAGGACAAGCAGCAAAAGATCAACGACGCCATTGTCAGCTTTATTCGTGCTTCAGCTTCGAAACCAAAAATAAGCGAATTTCAGAAGAACCTCGGCGACGCTTATATGGAAAAAGGTGTGGCGGTCCTTGCGATCGACAGCTACACCAAAGCCGTCACTCTGAACCCAAAGAATTTCAAGGCACGATTCAGATTGGCCGAGGCCTATGCAAAGGACAGAAGATTCAATGAAGCGATGGGTGAATATAAGAAAGCGATGGAGATCGCCCCCGATTTCGCGGAACCATATTACGAGGCAGGAAACCTTTACTACCTTGCGAAGCAATATCCCAATGCGGCAGTGCAGTTGAGAGAATACACCAAGCGGGCTCCTGAAGACCCGCAAGGTTTTCTCTATCTTGGGAAGGCCCTCTACTATGCGCGGCAAAGGGAAGAGGCAAAGAAGGCCTTTGAAGAAGCAATCCGCCTTGGGGCAAAGAATGGCGACGCTGAGCGCTACCTGGGACTCATCTACTTCTTTGAGGGCAAGTACGATGATTCTCTCAAGAACTTCGAAAGGGCTGCCAAACTTGCGCCGCTCGCCGCAGACGATTTGGTAAAAGTTGGACAGATGCGGATAGTGAAGCAGGAATATGCTCTTGCCGAGTCGAGTCTGACTGCCGCGATACGTTCTGACCCGGCTCTGAGCGATGCCTATTTTGAGTTGGGGAGGGCCTTCTACTTTCAGCGAAGGTTCGACCAGGCAATCCCGAACTTCGAGAAGAAGGTCGAACTTGATACTACTGCGGTCGGGGCATACCTGAACCTCGGGCTGTGTTACAATGAGAAGCAGAACCCACAGAAAGCTATCGATGCGTTTGTCCATGCGACCAGGATAACTCCCAACAACATGCAAGCTCAGCTCTGGCTCGCTCAGACCTACTTGAGTCAGGGATTGCTCAAGGATGCGAAGACGAGATACGCGGCGGCTCTCGGAATAGACTCGACCTCTGCCGAAGCTCTCAGGGGACTTGGATATATTACGTTGCTCGACAAGGAATGCGGCGCGGCCATACCGCTTCTGGAGAAGGCCGTGCTTCTTGACCCTGGCAACGTGCAGGGCTTATTGTGGATGGCACAGGGATATTTGGTATGCTCGACAACTGAGAATCAGGCAGTATATCTGAAGAAGGCAAAGGACTATTTCAATAGAGTCCTCAAGCATGACCCGGGCAACAGAGATGCAAAGGCCGCCCTGGACGCACTGAAGGAAGCGGAGGAAAAAGCCGACAAGCGCCGGAAGCGTTTCGGGGGTGGCTAGAAGCAACTAACTGACCCTATTCTTGAGGAACTTGATAAGGCTTTTTATTGTAGAAATGAGAGGAGGTGAAGTAAGGCAATCCAGTCGGAGTGTCATTTCACTATACACGTGTTGTCACAAATCGGAATCCAAGGACAAAGAAGGAGGTAGTGACAGGTGAAGCAGCGGATTTTCATGATAGCGGTTTATGTTGGGGCCTTCGCTATCGCGACGGTCATTTTTATGCAACTCCCTGAGTATGTCAAGAAAGGCGGACCTCTCGTTGTTCTGCTCATCGCGCTGTCGATCATAAGTGTAGCCTATATGTTTGAAAGAAGTTTCACGTTGAGGAAAGCAAGAGGGAAGGGGCCGTTGCCGCCGTTCCTGAGCAGGTTGAGGGGTCTTCTTGACAAGGGAGAACTCGCCAAGGCATCTGCACTGTGCAGCGAGCAGAAGGGTTCCTGCGCGAACGTGCTCAAGGCGGGACTTGACAAGTTTGGCCTGTTGATTCCTGAAAAGCTCACAAAGGACAAGCATCTGAGTGAGACCCAGAGAGCTATGGAAGAGGCGAATATGCTTGAAGTTCCTCTACTGGAGAGGAATCTGATTGCCCTTTCGACCATAGCGTCCATCGGGACAATGGTGGGTCTCCTTGGGACTACCATCGGAATGATCAGAGCATTCAGGGCCATGGCCCACGCTGGTGCTCCCGATGCCATTCAGCTTGCCCAGGGTATCTCTGAGGCGCTGATCAACACAGCAGGCGGGCTTTTCATCGCAATAGCTGCGATAGTCGCCTACAATTACTTCGTAACAAAGGTGGACAACTTCAACTACATGATGGATGAGGCCAGCTACGAAGTTGTTCAGCTCCTGTCGTCAAGAGAGGGAGAGAAAAATGCCAGCGCGTAAGCCAAAGAGAAGAATAGGAATCAAGATCGACATGACGCCCATGGTGGATATCGCATTCCTATTGCTCATATTCTTCATGGCCACGACGCAGTTCAAGCCGGCGGAGGAAGTGCAGATAGTGCTTCCGTCTTCTCATTCGGCCATCAAAGTTCCTGAATCGAACGTCCTGATTCTCACGATAACCAAAGACTCGCGACTTTTTGTTTCACTTAATTCGCTTCCTGCTGAGAACATCACGATGGGGGAGCTTGCTAATGCCGTCATAAATGCGCGTATGAGGAGTCCGGGGCTGAGATTCGTAGTTAAGACCGACAAGGACGCTGAATACGGGACTGTGATCGATGTCATGGACGTGCTCCAGGAGACAAACACGATCAGGTTCAATCTTGTGACAGAGCTTGAGGTTGAGAGGATGAAGATATAGACTCCGGACAGGCTAATCAAAAGGAGAGAGTATGGGTGCAGTAGATGTTGCAGCACCGAAGGCCGGCAAGAAGCCTGGCGGCCTTAAGAGGGTGAAGAGAAGAATACAAATCCGGATCGACATGACCCCGATGGTGGATATTGCGTTCCTTCTTCTCATCTTTTTTATGGTCACGACCGTTTTCCGGGCTCCCCAGGCCTTGGAGATAAACTTGCCTCCGAGTAAGGCAAAGGTTGAGGTTCCTGAATCGAACGTCCTCACCATGAGAATCATTGGCGACGGAGTTATCTTCTGGGCAGTAGCAACGGATCCATTCAAAACTACTGACCTCAAAGGCATTGGGAAAGTCCTTGACGAGGAGATCAAGAAGAATCCCAAGCTCATCACTCTGGTTAAAATTGACAGAGCCTGCAAGTATTCTGTAATGGTTGACACGCTTGATGAACTTGGACTCGCCGGCATAGACCGGTTCAGTTTGGCGCCACTTGAAGATGCTGAAAAGAAGGAGGTGGAGGAGCTCCAGTGAGAGCGAAGGCTGCTTCCGATTATCCCGTTCTTCCAGGGATTATGTCGTTCCATGAACTTAAGGTCAACTACGGAAAGTTCCTCACGAAGGCAGTGATTTTTTCCTGTGTGCTCCACCTTTTCATAGTCGGTTCACTACTGGTCGGGATGAAGATAATGTCGAGGCCAAAGAAGGTGTTCAGCGTGAGACTCGTGAAGTACACTGAGCTTGGTGCGCCTCCGTCTCTGAGCGGTGCTCCTCCTCCTGCGGCCGTGGCTGTGGCTGCGCCGTCAGGTCCTTCTGTCGGTATTCCCGTGCCTGTGCCTGATGCGAGAGCGCCGGAACAAACGATAGCAACTCAGGCAGAGCTCTCCCAGATGGCCCCGGCGGTCATGACAGGGAGTGGAGGAGACTCGCTGGTAATCACTGACATCCCTGAAGTGATGCCCAGCGCTACTGATTTTGTTTATGTGGAGGAAGTACCGCAGATGATAGTTGGGCCGCAGCCGATTTATCCCGACATGGCCAGGGAGGCTCAGCTTGAGGGGCAGGTCATTGTGAATGCACTCATAGGGAAGGATGGCAAGGTCAGGAGCGTCATAATCGTCAAGTCCATCCCGATGCTCGATGATGCCGCCAAACAGGCAGTGATGAAGACTCTTTGGAAGCCGGCATTCAACAACAACAGGCCTGTTGCTGTCTGGGTGGCTGTGCCAATAAGGTTCACGCTGGTAAACAGGTAGCGCTTCCCGTCCCATTCCGAGAAGGGGTTGACTGAGGGACCTAGCCTGCTTTATGCATAAACTTACATGAACATGGTATCGAGTGCCACAAGT
>JASEGR010000093.1 GCA_030017955.1 Candidatus Eisenbacteria bacterium | reverse complement strand
CAAAAGTCCGGTTTTGAACCTTAAATAGTCCGGTTTTCAACTTTCCCTAACAGAAATACTGTTCGAGAAATCCACGGCGGGGTCAACTCTTCCCGGTTCTCGCCAATATTTCCATCATTTCCCGCACAGCCCTTTCCATCCCCGCAAGAACTGCTCGTGCCACAATCGAATGGCCTATGCTCACCTCGCAGACTTCCGAGATCGAGACTACCGATGAAACGTTCAGGTAGTTCAGTCCGTGGCCTGCCCGGACAATGAGATTCAACTGAGAGGCATAACTCGCCGCATCAATGATCTTCCTGAGTTCCTCCCCTTCCCCACCCGTTCCAAAGAGCTCGCAGTACTTTCCGGTGTGAATCTCGACAAAATCGGCTCCAACCGCCTTCGATGCTTCAATCTGCTCGCGCACAGGGTCGATAAAACAGCTCACGAGAATGGCCTTCTGCTTCAAGGCGGCAACGACACTCTTGAGCCGTGTTTTCGCGGAGAGAACGTCCAATCCTCCCTCGGTCGTAAGCTCTTCCCTCTTCTCTGGAACAAGAGTCGATGAGTAAGGGCGGACCTCGCACGCGATTTTCACCATCTCATCGGTCGCCGCCATCTCCATGTTCAACGGCGTCTTTATCGTCTCTTTGAGAATTTTCAGATCCCTGTCCTGGATGTGCCTTCTGTCTTCTCTGAGATGCACGGTGATGCCCTGTGCCCCTCCAAGTTCTGCCAGTGCCGCAGCATGGATAGGATCCGGCTCGTTTGCTCGTCTTGCTTGTCTGAGCGTAGCCACGTGATCAACATTCACAGAAAGTGTGACCAAAGAAGCTCACCTCCTCAAGCCCGGGGGGAAACCGGGCGTCCGTGCCAATCCACTCTTGTTATTTCACCAGCTCGCTCAGCGTCACGAACTTCACGCCTTTTTTCGTCATCTGAGGAATCCATTTCTCAAGCTCGGAAAGTGTCTCTTTTACGATTCTGACCGTGCCAATCGCTTGCCCCTTCTCAAAACTCACTCGCTCAAGTTCTCCGAGCCTCTGCCTCAGACGTCTCAAATCTCCCTTCCGGTCATCCAGCACATACCCGCCCTTCAGGCATGGAACTTCAAGCTCCCCGGCTACCTCACCGACAATGGAATTCGGCGTCGTTTGGTTGTCCAGGAACACAAGTTTTCCTTTCCTGAGCTCGTTCAGGACAACCGTCATCACTTTTCTATCCTGGGTTGCGAGCGAACCCATGTGGTTCGAGATTCCCTTCGCATATGGGAACGATGAGAGATGCTTTCTGATTATTTTCCTTATGGCCGAGGACGGCAGATCAACATAGATAGCGCCTTTCCCGGGATCAACAGTTGGATATCCCTTTGGTTCCATGGGAACATCGACGAACACTTCTTTTCCGCTGCTCACCGCCTTCTGAGCGAGCGGCTCAGAATAGCTCCGCCCGGGCAGGACAAGGAAGGTAAGGGGAACGGGGAGAGAAATGAACTTATCAACTATGCTCAGCCCCTCGCCTCCAAGATTGTCAACCACTATGGCAATAAGCGGGGTCGCAACCTTCTTGTCATACTTGACCTGTCTGAGCTCAAGCAGGTGCGTGACCTTCTTGCGAGCTTCGAGTTTCATGGTGACAACTGTTCCGCCTCCCGTATGCTCCTCAACAGCATCGGCAATCCGCACACCTGTTCCTCTCAGGCCTCTGGTGATGGCGAGGTTGCATTGCAGCGCCGATATTCCGGATGGAAGAAGGACTTTCCAAGTCTCCACGCCCCCATCACGGGACTCACTCTTGGTGATCCCGTCATCGGTTACGCCAAGTCCGGCAAGTGTGGCCGCAAGTCTCTCTGAGGCGGCCCTGGAAAGCTCTTCAGCGCTCCGTCTTTGAAAGAGCATGGCCAGGAATTCTTTTTTCTCGGGACTCCAAAGAAGCGGCTTGAGTCCAATTCCCAGAAAGAAAACTACAAGCACGACAATAAGTAGAAGCATCCCTTTGAACAAAGTCCGGGGAGTCCTTCTATGTTTTTTTCTGGCAGACGATCTTTTCATCTCTTTGTCGTTCCAATTTCACAGGCGTGACGAATGTGAGAGGCAGACTGGGACCCAGCGTATTCCCTGAGCACTAAGTTGTCAAGAACGGCAAGGTCTTAAGCTTTGACAACGCAGGACAATACGGAGATTTGGAGAGGACTCTTCTAGTAGTACAGCAGTTTCAGATGGGAGATACCAAAACCGGGATTCTTCCCGGCGAAAATCGGGCCCTGTCCGGTCCCCTTCTGACTTGCAGCGCTGGGGCCAGCCGGGTTATTCCCGAGATCCCGCCACTCGTAGATCTTCCACGACAGAACCTTGTTGGAAGCCGGGTCAAGCCGGCCTCTGAACTTGAAATTCACATAGGCATCCCCTGTGATATACTCAGTCGGCCCTGCCACGACTCTGAGGTTGACACGCATCCCGTCTATTTTTGCGTACTTGATGGCAGTGTCAGGATCGTACACCTGCCATTCTTCAGACTGCTTTTCCGTAATAGTGAGATTTATTGAGCTGGCCGCGGGTTGCTCCTCTCCCGCCGCGTTCTTGCCTGACCAATTGGCATTAAAGAGGTTCTGTGTGGATTCAAGCTCTTCCTGAATCCCCCACCTTAACTGGCTGATCCCGTATTTAGCAAGCCCACTGGCGTCTTCCTGGCTAAAGTAAAAAACAAAGAGACTGTCAAGCAGAGGCTCGTAATTGACGAAGTCTCTGTAATTATATGCTGTCAGAAGGTTCTTGACTACATTCTCGGGTGACGTAGGAGGAAGGTAAATCGCTTGCTGAGGACCCGGGGGCTTGGACACATCCGGGCTAAAAGGGTTCCAGCAGCCCGAAAGGAAAATCAACAGCAGAATCGCCAGGATGCGAGCCTTCATATGCAAAATAACTCTCTCTTTTTTCCAGCTAGTCCGTTGCGTGTCCTGAACATCAATAATTATAGCAGGATACACTCCCAGAAGTCAAGCCAATTTTGAGGGCCTGCTCCAGACACCTATTCTATCGGCTGGCGGCCCTTCTTCCTGCAACCTTCAGCGACCCCCAAGTTGTGTCCACAGAAGCTCCCCTGCTGTCGTCCCACCTAAGTACTTTGTAGAAGCCGCTTTCCTCGTGGAAGTACATCTTTGCCAGGCCTGCTGACTCAATAGTACTTCCGGTCTGCGGAGTCACTCTCAGGGAATAGGTGAGGTTAAGGAGACGGTCGCCGGCGCCCAGATCGACACTGTCCTGTATGCTCCATTCTGTCGTGAGTGCCTGGGTCGCATTCAGGAAAGTCTCAACCGTCTGCCTTTCCACGGCAAGAGTCCAATTCTTGAAACCATCCCAGTTAAAGTTAGTGTAGAAAGTCGCCGAATCGGTGGGGTCGCCGTGAAACTTGAAGGAGTCGGAAAGACTGTTCGTGTAGTTGGTCATGCCCGGGCTCTTGGCCTCAAGCGCACTCTCGATGTTGAATACGACGGCCGCGCAGGACGTCGGGGAAATCCAGGGTACAGCCTCCCCGGAGGACTCTTCGGGCGAACGCAGATTGAAAAACGGACATCCCGGAAGAAATAGAAGAAGGAAAAGAAGGACAGAGATCGCGCACGAGAGCCTCTGGTATCCCGGCACTCCCGGACAGTTCCTGAAAGAATCCAGAAGACTCATTGTCCTCCCCAATCAGAACGCAAAAGTCTTGCTGTAAACCACATTTGCCTTCCAATATTTCTTGTCTATCGACCCCAGACCGACTCCTTCAGCATCACTCATCTGAAGGGAAGCTCTAAGGGAACCTCCATCTCTGAAACTGTAGCTCATGTCTGCCCCCCTGGAGAGCTGGAGAGCCTTCCTCTGGGGAAGCATTGTCCTCTTTCCGTCACGCATTGTGAAGTCTCTGTTTGACTGAAACCTCTGTGTAACGGAAACATTGAGTCCCTTACTGAGATTATACTTCAGAGCGAGTGAAAGGTCCTGTACGTTGTTCCCGCCGGCAAGCCCGTACTTCTCCACCCCGGTTTCATCCGGGATATAGCTCCCCCTATCCTGGTATCTGAAACTGTGCTGCGTATCGAAAGATATCCTCCGGACCGGAGAGTAGGTTAACCCTGTGATTATCTGGTTTGTCCTCGTGAGATAGTTCTTCTCCGAAATCCTGGGATATCTTGTGTAATCAGCGGTAAGTGAGTATCTCTGCAGCAGTGAAACCCGGCCCGACGGTCTGTATGACACATTCGCATCAATAGTGTAGCTGTCACCTTTTCTCGTGTTGTTTGCATTGATCGCGCGAATATAGACACTCCTGTCAGCGGCCTTTGATATGCCGGCGCCGCCAGTTACACGTGGTGATGCCTGATAGCTCAGCTCAAACCTGAGCCTGTCATTATAGGCATCTCTGTCATCGCCCTTCGGGTCATCATATTCATATCTGACGAGAGTCATGCTCCCTATGACCTTCGCGCCGGTTTTCCGGCCGATTTTTGTTCCAACTGAGCCGCCGAACGTCCTGGTCTCGACCGAGCCGTTCTGACTCCTGGACGTTCCTTGATATGCGCTTCTATCGACTTGGTTTGAGAGGTTCATGGTAAGACTCGTCGCTCTCGGGAGCTCGTGGCTGACTTCGCCTGTGACGGACCTTGTTGTAGCGTCGCTTGACTTGTCGGATTCAAGAGAGTAGTTGATGGAGCTCCTGTCAAACTTCCCGGTGACGCTGCCCTTGAATTTCTTTCCCACAAGAAAGTCGGCCTTGGCTTGAAGATTGTCACTCTCTCCTTTTCGTGTTTCCTGGCCGACCGCTCCGGCCATCCGCTGCTGGGGGTATTGAAACTGGGTCCCTGTTATTCCTCCTGAAACCGCCAGATCGAGGAAGCCCGAGGGCTTCAGGGACAGTGTTCCGGTGAAACCTTGCGCCATGTTCCTGTCAGACGTCCTGAATCCGCTCAATTTCTCTTTTGAGCTCAGGCGCGAAAAGTCACCTTTCCCCTCGCTGGAAAAGGAAACCCTTGCCGTCGGATTATATCTGAGGGCGGCTGTGATGGCTCCGGATTTCCCATTACCTTCCCGAGTGTCCTGCTGGTCGGACTGCGACCCTCCATTCGCGGTAATGTCAACCGATGCTGCCTTGAAGGGATTGAATGAGTATGCCGAGGAGATTTGAATCTGCTCCTTCCCCTGCTTCAGAGGAGCCAGATCCTTCCTGCTTTTCCATTCGTCCAGATAGCGGGAGAAATTCGTGCGAAACCCGACTGATAGTTTCGGCGTGATCTTGTAGTCAACGTTGGCGCCAAGACTGCTGTTTCTTGTGGTTCTATTCGTCCTGGCATCATCGCCGAGACTGACGCTGGTGTTGTTGGAGACAAGTATCTTTCGGATACTATAGCTGAAACCAAAACTCTGCTTCCACGTTGAGATCGTGCGGTCATGATCGTAGCTGGTGGAATAGCTTGGGGCAAAGGGCCTCACCGTCCGCGCAAGTGAATCGGGAGCATCCAAAGCGCTTGACGGCGCTGCTGCAAGAAAGAGAAAAGAAAAACCCGCCAGGATTCTGCTTATTAACGACTTGAGATTCATGAGGAATGTGCCCTGAGAGAGTTTGAGAGTTTCACGAATTCTTCGAGACTCAAACTTTCACCTCTTCTTGAGGGACTGATCCCGGTCTCTTCCATAGCTCTTTCGACAAACTCTTTCTCGACCTTGAGCGAAGACGAAAGGGCATTCGCCAGCGTCTTCCGCCGTTTCCCGAAACTTCCCCTCACGATCTTGAACAAGAATTCTTCATCTTTGGGATGAACGCGGGGAAGGGAATAAAATTGAATCCGAACAACCGTTGAATCGACTTTCGGCTTTGGTCTGAAGCAGTTCCTCGAAACGCCAAACAGCTTGTCAACCTTGCCGTAGTACGACAGGAGGACTGTAAGCGAGCCGTAGGACTTTCCTCCGGGATTGGCAGTCATTCTCTCGGCATACTCCTTCTGGACCATCAGAACCGCGCTCGAGATGGCCCGCCTGTATTTTATCAAATGGAGGATAATCTTCGTAGTGAGATGATAGGGGAGGTTGCCGACAACTTTGAAACACGTTGAATCCTCCAAGGGAAGCGTCCCGGAAATAACCTCAATCGCCTCCTTTTCTGTTGCGGAATACATGACCAGCATCGTTTGAAGACTGACTTTGAGAAAGTCAGTACCGAAGATATTTACTCCAGGGAATTCCTGTTGAAGCTGCGTCCAGAGCCGCTGGTCTTTCTCAACAGCGTATATGGTGCCTGGTGTTAACACCAGGTGCCTCGTGAGCGCTCCTGTTCCCGCCCCAATCTCCAGGACCCGATCGCCTTTTTCGACCGAAAGCGCATTCACAATCTTCCTTGCAATGTTCTGGTCAATGAGAAAGTTCTGACTTAGAGCCCTTCTGGGTCTGGGTGCGCCGGCCCTGTCAACCACCGAGAAAGAGCGTTTTTGCATTTGCAGAAGTCTTCCTCTCTATCTCCGGAACCGGCATGTTAAGGATCTCGGACAGCTTCTCTACAACAAAACGAAGGTAAACGGGCTCGTTTCTTTTTCCTCGAAATGGAGCGGGTGAAAGGTAGGGCGAATCCGTCTCGACGAGGACCTTATCAATAGGAATTCTCCGTACCAGCTCATGTGACTTCTCGCCTGAATACGTGAGAGAGCTGCCGACCCCGAAATAGAGTCCGAGTTCCAGGCCCTTCCCGAGAGAAGATTCATCTCCCGAGAAACAATGGAGGACGCCCAGTATGCTTCCATCTCTCGTTTCTTCAAGCAGGATTTCCAGCACCCGTTGGGCAGATGCCCTGCTGTGCATGATGAGAGGCTTGTTGGCTTTCTGCGACATCTTGATGTGCTGCCCGAAGAGCTTCTCCTGAGTGTCGCGCGGGGAGAAATTCCTGAAAAAATCCAGCCCGGTTTCTCCGATGGCCACAACCGAAGCATCCTGTGAAAGCGATTCGATTTCCTTGAGCCCATCGGGAGTCGCCTTGTCTGAATCGTGCGGATGTATGCCCACGGATCCGACGATTGAACTTCTGTCCCGGCAGAGGGAGACCGCAGCTCTGGAAGAAACTACGTCGAAGCCGACTTCAACGATAAGCTCCATTCCGGCGCCGAAAGCCCTCGCAAGCACATCCTCCCTGTCTCTGTCGAATTGTCTGTGCGAGAGATGGGCGTGAGTATCAATCACTTTTCCTCAATTCTCGGGAAAAGCGGAGAAGGGGGCTTGACCTTCTTGCCCCTTGAACGATTCTCATCCCATGCGAGGTTTTTCAGGGGGGCCTTCTCTACCTGGTCAATTGAGAACAGCGTTTCTATTTCTTTGCTCTTCGAAGGAAGGAAAGGGCAGAGCAAACCGGCCAGGATTCTTATTGCCTCACTCAGGACCGCCAGCACCGTGCCGAGTCTCTCTTTGTCGCCACCCTTCGCAAGCACCCACGGTTGAGATTCTTCTATGTATTGATTTGCCCGGCGCGAAAGTTTGAGCGCAGACTGGACTCCCTGGTGAAGCTCGTAGCCGTCCATGAATTGTCTGTACTCTGCAATTGTCTGAGACGAAACAGAAATCACTTCATCGTCAAGCGCGTTTCTTTTCTGAGAGCGCGGCACTTCTGCGTTCGAATACCTTTCAAGCATGCCGAGAGTCCTGGTCACAAGATTTCCGATATTGTTCGCAAGGTCGCTGTTATACCGCTCTATGAAAAGCTCCCACGAGAAGTCGCCGTCCTTGCCGAAAGGTACCTCTCTCAGCAGGTAGTATCTGAGGGAATCCGCGCCGTATTTTGCCACCACATCCAGCGGGTCAACCACATGCCCGAGGGTCTTGCTCATCTTCTCGCCCTTGAACGACACGAAACCATGACCGAAAATCGACTTCGGAAGCGGTATCCCTGCACTCAACAGCATTGCCGGCCACACGACGCAGTGGAATCTTGTTATGTCTTTTCCCACGATATGCAGATCACATGGCCAGTAGCGGTCAAAGAGGGTGGATGTCCCTGGGTAACCTATGCCCGACAGGTAGTTAATCAGCGCATCGAACCAGACATAGATTGTCTGAGCAGCGTCAACGGGCGCAGGAACTCCCCATCCCAGACTCGATCTTGAGATACTTACGTCCTCAAGGCCGCCCTTTATCACATTCAGGATTTCATTTCTTCTTATCTCGGGCAGCACGAAATCCGGATTCTCATCAATATGCTTTTCGAGCTTCCCGGCGTACTTCGAAAGCGCAAAAAAATAGTTTTCCTCGCTGAGCCACTCCGCCCTTGTGCCGTGCACCGGACAATTTCCGTCCGCCAGATCCTTCTCCTTGAGATATGCTTCGCACGACACACAGTAGTATCCTTCGTACTTCCCCTTGTAGATGTCGCCATTTCCGTTGATTTTTGTGAAGAGATCTTTGACCGCGTCTGCATGCCTCGGCTCAGTGGTTCTTATGAAATCATCAAATGAAATCTCAAGGCTTGCCCAACGTTCCCGGAATTTCTCCGCCATCATGTCGCAGTATTCTGCCGGTTCAAGACCCTTACCGAGAGCTTCTTTTCTCACGTTGTAGCTATGCTCGTCGTTACCCATCAGGAGAAAAGTATCAAAACCCGAGAGCCGCTTGTACCGGGCAATAACATCGGCGGTGATTTTCTCGTATGCTGTCCCAACATGTGGAAGGCTATTTACGTAATCTATGGCAGTAGTCAGATAGAATTTTGGCAACAGAGCCACCCTTTCATCGGAGTGTTGATTTCAGCTCTTTTTCGAGCTTTTGCCGCTCTCAAAGTCCCAATGAATATCTTTGAGAGAGAGCCTTCTTTCGGTTCCGAGCTCATCTACAACATAGACGCCGCCGCCGATGTAATCGAGCCGCGTTATCTCGCCGCTTCCCTCGCGAAGGGCAACCCTGCTCCCCACACGCGGGAAAGTTCTTGCCGCTTCCCTGTAAAAGTCGACTTCGTACATCAGGCAGCACATGAGTCTGCCGCATGCGCCCGAAATTTTCGAAGGGCTCAGGGAGAGCTGCTGGTCCTTTGCCATCTTCAGAGTCACGGGCTCGAATTCCTTCAGGTAGGTGGTGCAGCAATACGCCAGGCCGCAAGTTCCGTATCCGCCAAGTCTCTTCGCCTCGTCTCTTACTCCTATCTGTCTCATCTCAATCCTGGTTTTGAACTTTGAGGCAAGGTCCTTAACGAGCTCTCTGAAATCAACTCGCTTGTCGGCTGTGAAGTAGAACGTGATCCGGTTTCTATCGAACTGATACTCCGAGTCGACCAACTTCATGTTGAGTGCTCTCTCGATTGACCTCTCCTGGCAGAAGCGGAGTGCGTCGCGCTCCCTTTCCCTGTTTTCTTTGAGCCGCTTCACCTCGTCCTCGGTTGCATTCCTCAGGACTCTCTTCAGCCCCCCCGTAAATCCTCTCTTCTGGATGTATTCGCCCCGCTGAATCACAGTCCCCATGTCCTCACCGCGTTCTGCCTGGACGATACAGTAGTCGCCGATCCGGATCGGAATCCCGTGCTGATTGAGAAAAAACTCTTTCCGTTCTCCCTTGAACATGACCTCGACAACCTCGGGCGGTTTTCTATTATCCATGCTGTCTCCTTAATTGGGGACACCCATAACCGTGGGTGTCAAGGGTCCTTGCTGCATGACGTCACG
>JASEGR010000092.1 GCA_030017955.1 Candidatus Eisenbacteria bacterium | reverse complement strand
CATACAGCAGGCACGTCTATATGTCAAGATATTAATGACGCACTACACTAGCTAGTTTGACATTCAAGCACCCCAATGTCTATTTCTTTCAGAGATGCGTGCGCTTTCAACGTAATCCACTAAGACCGAGATCGCTTGCGCCTATACAAATCATCTGTGACAGCCAAAGGAAAAAGGAGAAAAAATACTTCGGGTCTCTTTTGCATTCTAATCCCTTTAAGAGAAAAGTGCTTCAGAAAAAGCACGGCTGTCAAACTCAACTATGTCATCGAGGGCTTCGCCGACCCCGAGGAATTTGACAGGGATGCCGAGCTCCTCATTGATCGCAACGACAACTCCGCCCTTTGCCGTGCCGTCAATCTTAGCCAGGAAGATTCCGGTCACCCCGAGAGCTTCCTTGAACTCTTTTGCCTGATTGATCCCGTTCTGGCCGACAGTCGCATCCAGGACTAGAAGGACCTCATGCGGAGCAGATGGGATGAGCTTTCCAACGACCTTCTTTATTTTCTTCGCCTCCTCCATGAGATTCGTTTTTGTGTGAAGCCGTCCGGCCGTATCGATTATGGCTACATCTGAACCTCGCTTCATGGCAGCCGTGACCCCGTCATAGGCGACTGAGGCAGGGTCCCCGCCTCTCTTCTGACTCACCATCTCAACGCCCGACCTGGATGCCCAGACCTCAAGCTGTTCGGCTGCAGCGGCTCTGAACGTGTCAGATGCAATCATTGTCACACGTTTTCCGTCCCTCGAAAACATGCCTGCCAGTTTTCCAGCAGTCGTCGTCTTTCCTGAACCATTCACGCCCACAATTAGATACACAAACGGCTTGGCGGAATCCGGCGGGACGTGAGCGGAATCCACCGTTGAGAGAATATGAGTGAGCTCTTCCCGAAGGATCCCCTTGAAGGACTCAACGCTCACGTTCTTTGCCCCGTCCTCCTTCACCTTTGCGATGAGCTTCTCACTTGTTTTGGGACCGATATCAGCCCGGATGAGAGACTCTTCTATCGCAGTCAGAACCTCGTCACTGAGCCGCCCTTCAGCACCCTTGAGTGCGTCTAATCCTGAAAGGATGCCGTCTCTCGTCTTCGAAAGTCCCGATTTGAGTTTGTCAAAGAAAGAGAGCTTCACTTCTTCTTCCTGTCGATCTGCCCCACAAGATTCGCCATTTCGATTGCAGAAATTGCGGCATCAAAGCCTTTGTTCCCTGCCTTTGTTCCAGCTCGCTCAAGAGCTTGCTCAAGCGTATCCGCCGTGATGATCCCGAAACTTACAGGCACTCCGGTTTCCAGGTTTACTTCAGCTATTCCCTTCGCTGACTGTGAGGCGATGTATTCAAAATGAGGGGTCCCCCCTCTTACGACTGCGCCAAGGGCGATCACGGCATCATATGCCCTGCTCTTTGCCAATTTCATCGCAACAAGCGGGATCTCGAATGCGCCAGGGGTCCAGAAAAGCTCCACATCTTCGGTTCGCGACCCGTGTCTCGTCAGACAGTCCAGCGCAGCTTCAACCAACCGCTGAGAAAGAAGTTCATTGAACCTGCTCGCCACGATTGCAAACTTCTTTCCTTTTGCATCAAAACTTCCTTTGAATTCCTTCACTTTCTCCTCCTTGCTTTGAGCCGAATCCTCGACTTCGGCTTCTGCCCGAAATCCGGTGTCTGCGCTACCATTCTTCTGCCCGATTCCAGCACTGCCCTCCTTCTTCCAGCCCCGGTACCCCTGCCGCGTCTATCCGCGTTTGTAGAAATTGGTCCCGGTCCTCCGATGACTTCTCCTGCAAGATGCAATCCAAGAAGATGCCCGAGTCTGTCTCTCTTCGTGGCCAAATATGAAGCGTTCAGGTGGGTTGGCGGTACTACTATTGGAACTCGCTCCTTTACAGCAATGCCATAGCCTTCAAGGCCGACAATCTTGCGAGGATTGTTTGTCAGGAGTCTGATGCTCTTCAGACCCAGATCTGCAAGAATCTGAGCTCCGATCCCGTAATCTCTCAGGTCCGCATCGTAGCCGAGCATTTCGTTTGCCTCAACAGTGTCGAATCCCTGATCTTGGAATCTGTACGCCCTAATCTTATCCGCAAGTCCTATTCCTCTCCCCTCCTGCCTCATATAGAGGAAAACTCCGCTCTTTTCCCTCCCAATCATCTCAAGGGCCCTTGCCATCTGCTCTCCGCAGTCGCAGCGAAGTGAACCGAAAACATCACCCGTGAGGCACTGCGAGTGAACCCGGACAAGCGGCACGCTTTTCGTCACATTGCCTTTCACAAGAGCAACATGGTGGTAGTTGTCAACTGCACTTTCGTAGAGACTGAGTTCAAATGTTGCATACTTCGTCGGAAGCGTTGTCGTCACAAGTCTCGCGACGAGCTTTTCTGTCCTGTACCTGTAGGCGATCAGGTCTCTCACGGTTATCAGCTTGAGTCCGAATTTCCTGGCAATCTTCCTTAGCTTCGGAACCCTCGCCATGGTTCCATCTTCATCCATGACCTCGCAAAGGACTCCAGCCGGATAGTGACCCGCCAGAGAGGCCAGATCAACAGCGGCCTCCGTGTGGCCGGCCCTTCTCAGGACTCCGCCAGCCTCTGCCCTCAATGGGAAAATGTGTCCCGGCCTTGCAAGGTCGCTGGGTTTCGTTGATTCATCTAGCAGGGCTCTGATTGTCACAGCCCTGTCATAGGCAGAGATTCCTGTTGTTGTGCCCTCTTTTGCATCAACCGAGACCGTAAAAGGGGTCCCCATCTTTGCAGTGTTCATGCTGACCATTGGTCCGAGACCGATGGCATCACATCTCTCCTGGGTCATTGGAACGCAGATGAGTCCGCGCGCGTGAGTGGCAAGGAAATTGACCTTCTCAGCGGTCACTCTTGACGCAGACATGATCATGTCACCCTCGTTTTCCCTGTCTTCGTCATCAACCACCAGGACTATCGATCCGTTGCGGATTTCTTCTATCGCTTCTTCAACTTTGTCGAATTTGTGTTCACCAGTTTTGCCTTTCACAGACTCCCCTCTTTCTTGATATAGCCAGACTTCCTGAGAAAGTCCAACGTGATTCCTTTTTCACCTGCCTTGACGATACGATCAACGTATCTCGCCAGGATGTCCACTTCTATGTTGACCGTTCCTCCGGGGAGATAACTGCCGGCAATCGTCCCCGAAAGCGTAAAAGGCGTAAGGGAAAGCTTCACCCTGTTCCCTTCAATTCCGAATATGGTGAGACTTACACCGTCAACGCAGATCGAGCCCAATTGAGAAGCCAAATGGACCAGGTCGGAAGGTATCCCGATCGCGACTGCAGTCCCCCCGCTTCCCCTTTTCACCTCGAGAATCTCTCCGATCCCGTCGACGTGGCCTGTGACGAAGTGGCCTCCAACTCTCTTTCCGAACTCCAGCGCCCTTTCCAGGTTCACAGGTGAGCTCTGCTTCAATATCCCGACGTTTGTCCTTTTGCGAGTCTCTTCGAGAAGTCCGCATGCAAAGAGACCACGCTCGCACGCGGTCACAGTCAGACAGACGCCGTTTACTGAGATGCTGTCCCCTATCAACATGCCTTGAGTGACTTTCTCTGCGAGTACGGAGATTTCTCTCTTTCCCCTTGAAATCTCTTTCACTTTGCCTATTTCTTCAACTATTCCAGAAAACATGTTCTCCAATTCTCCGGCTACTTGAAGGTCCCTTCAATCATGAAGTCCTTGCCCACTGTCCTGATTTGGGCCTTCCTCAAGAAGATCGAATCCGCTAATGCTGTGACGCCGATATCGCCAACCCACGAGAGACTATTCTCGCCGCCGACCACTTTGGGCGAAAGAAAGAGGCAGAGCCGGTCTCCAATGCCCTGCTTGAGGAAAGAGGTAATGACTTCCCGGCCGCTCTCAACCATGAGACTTAAGATGCCTTTCCCCGGCAGCTCCCTCAGGAGAGATGGAAGATTGATCCTTCCGCAAGAATCTTCATCAAGCTTCATCACAGTGGCTCCGAGAGAAGTAAGGCGTTTGACCTTTGCGGATGGTGCCTTCCCTGTTGTAGCGATAAGAAGAGGCGCCATGTCAATGGATTTGAGAAGTCGTGCAGATTCCGGAATCCTGAGAGTCGAGTCCAGGACAATTCTCCCCGGATTCCTGCCGCCCCTTGATGTCAGGAGCGGGTCATCTCTTATCACAGTGTTCACGCCAACAACTATGCCGTCCACCTTGCTTCTCAGTCTGTGCACAAGCGACCGTGCCCAGATGCCGGTTATCCACCTTGAGCTTCCATCTTGAAGAGCGATCTTGCCGTCAAGAGTTGACGCAATCTTGAGGATAA
The DNA here is from genome assembly GCA_030017955.1 of Candidatus Eisenbacteria bacterium. Lineage (NCBI taxonomy): Bacteria > Candidatus Eiseniibacteriota > Candidatus Eiseniibacteriota bacterium. The sequence goes on along the minus strand of JASEGR010000092.1, from coordinate 5,359 downwards.
TTAAGGGCCTCCCGGTTTTCACATAGCTGAAGTAGCCCTCATTGAGCTTCACACATTCGCCGGGCAGGACGCCGGTGACAACACTTATCCCTGAGCGCTTGAGCATCTTTGTTCCGCGGCCGTTCACCAGCGGATTCGGGTCCTTTGAACCGATGACAACCGTCCTTATCCCCGAGGAAATGATCGTGTCAACACATGGAGGCGTATGCCCGTAGTTTGTGCATGGCTCCAGAGTGACGTAAAGCGTGCTGCCCTTTGCGGACGCGCCGGCATCATCGATTGCGTTCACCTCCGCATGGGCTTTGCCGAAAGCTCTGTGGAATCCCCGCCCCACAATCTTTCCGCCCTTCACGACCACAGCTCCCACCATGGGGTTGGGGCTCACCTTCCCCCTTCCCTTCTCTGCAAGCTGAAGAGCAACTCGCATGAACTTCTCGTGTGTCATTCTTGCACCTTAGGGGAAACAAAAAACCGCAGGTGTAATCCTGCGGGGCAAAAGACAACGACACGATAATCTGCGGCTCCTTCTTCCGTCCAGACTTTCACTGTCGGCTCCGGACTTTCACCGGATCAGCAGAAAGAGGTTTTCTCTTTCCGGTCGTGGGCTTTCACCACCGATGGGGAGTTTCACCCCACCCCGAAGGATTCACCAAAAAACTAGTCTAACAAAGAACCCGCCTGCATGTCAACGCACCATTCCAGGAACGCAAGCGTTTCACTTCTTTGCGATATCGGCATCAACCCTGTGAGCTGTTGCCTTGGTGACGGTTACGGTAAAACCTTCAACCTCTTTCTCAGAGAGCTCTCTCGCAAGGTCGTGACCGTCTCCCCGGATCGTAATATCCAGGTTTGCATCTGTTCCGGAGAACTCTCTCTGGTTTATCGCAGTTATCTTGCCTATGTATGACCTGAGAAAACCTTTGAACTGGTTCAGTTCGGCGAGGCTCTTGACCTTGTGGAGTGCAAGTCTCACAGTCGTCCCGGCCGAGAGCTCTTCACTCCATCTGTTGACTACCTTTGCGAGCAGGCTGTCGGCGAGCTGGGAAGATGCCTTTACTACTGCCTTCTTCCCTGCCTCTTGGGCCACTATGTCAACCGCGGAAGCACTCCTTGCGTCCGTCGCAATGATCTCACCGGTATCTGCCTTGAGGGCCTTGGCTTCCACCCGCCCGCGGCACGACACCAGCCCTCCGAGGCCGCCAACGGAAGCCTCTTCGCTCGACGCCTCGCCGATTATCAGTATTTCTGCTCCAGTCTGCGAGCCGATGCTCTTCAGGGCACCAACATCTCCGGAAAGAGCCGCTTCCATTTTCTCGGATTCTCTTATCTTCGCGACCTGCCTCTTGTCCACAACTTTGAACTCTTTCTCGACCAGCTTTCTGTTTATCTCATTCTCGCTCGATGGCTCGCGCGCGGTTTTCCCGGAATGATCTTCCTCCATGATGACCATTACTCTTGGCATGTTCTTCCTCTTGAGAAGAACACCTATACCCTTCAAGTCATTCTGAAGAGAGCCGGTCTTTACCACTGCCTCAACCGAGACCTCAAACGTGCCGTCGTCTTTCTTTCCTTCGCTGATAATGTTGTAAGATTGCACATAGCCCTTTGTCTTCGAGTAGACATTGTCCTCAATCAGCTGGAAATTCTCAACAATGGTCTCTGACTCGACGAGGAGTCCAACTGCCTGTTCGAGCGCGTGCTTCAGCGCATCGTCGATTGCCTTCTCCCTCGCCTGAGCGACGTCGCCTGCGAATATGACAGCCATGCCGGAAGCCCTGACTGTCTTTGCTTCCTGAGCAGACGCGACCTGCGGGAAAACAACCAAGAAGACGAAGAAAACGGCGGTGACCCACGGCATGAATGCACGGCGTGGAATCCCCTTCGGAGAAATCTGCGGCAGGTTTCTTCCGGTAAACGTCATCCTAGCTTGCTCCATTCAGACTATGGCAGCTGCTCTTTCAGTGCACGGAGCATCAGGAGTGCATCGGCACCCGGCACCGGATCGGTCATTCCGAATGTCCCGTCCATCTTCGCCTTCATTATTCCCCGCGTTGTCACGACCATTATCGCGTTGAATGCATAGTTGGAGCTTGGGACATCCGGGAACGGAGAAACAGTCCCGATGAATCTTGTGGTGAGACCCTGTTCGCCAATCACAGCCGCGAGTATTCTCTGAACCGTGAGAGCATAATTCGCGCGCGACACAATGTCGCGGGGCACAAAAGTTCCATCCGGGAAAAGATCCATAACACCGAGGGCTACTGTTTTGTCGATGTAAGGTTTTGCCCAGCTTCCGGACACGTCGCTTGCAGTCCGGTTGAGCGCTGCTGCGGATGTATCGCTTCCAGGCGGTCTGAAAGTCGGCTGCGGTCTATTGGCAGTCGGCTTCATGAGCTTGTCAACCTTGAGCTCCATCATGAGAAGGGCGGCAAGGTCCGCTCTCGTTATCGCAGGAGTCTTGGCTATGGCTTCGTATTCAGGCGGCATTCCCGCCATTGCCCTCCGTGCCCTCTGAAGATCTGCCCAGTCGGCATTCGCCTTCGCGTGGTTCGGGTTCAGCTCAAGAGCTTTCTTGTAGGAAAGCTCCGCCTCGTCATACCTTTTCATGCTCACAAGAGTCTTCGCCCGGTAGTAAGGGCAGTCCGCATTTCTCGGGTCCTTCTTCGCAGCGGTATCGAACTCCCCGAGCGCTTTCTCGAACTTTCCATCGGCGGTCTCTATTCTTCCCAGCGCGATGTAGGCGGGCGCATAGTTCCCATCAATCCCTTTCGCCTTGTTTGCCTCGGATCTTGCAAGCTCTATTTCACCTTTTCCGAGATGAACAAGCGCAAGTCCCTCGTGCCCGGGTGCAAAATCCTTCTTTGCGCTTTTTGCAAGGCCCAGAGCCCTTTCGAACTCCATAGCAGCTTTTTCGTACTCACCTTTTTCGACATAGGCCATCCCGGTCTTGTAGTGTGCTTCTGGTGTGTCAAGGGCTGACTCAGGTCTTATCCCTTTTTTCCCACCGCACCCAAGCACAAGGAAGAACGTGCAAGAAAGCAGGATTCCTAATGCGACAATTTGCCTTTTCATCAGATCCTCCTTGACATCAATCAACTACGAAAAACACTCTGCACTGTTTGAGAAACTCAAGGTTCTCCGCTTTCCCGTGGAGGGCAAGTGCGTCCTGTTCGGATATGATTACGTCGCACTTGCCTGGGCCGGACGCTCTGACTGCCTTGACCACAAACGGCTTGTCAGTGACTCTCTCATCGCCGGCTGCCTTGGCCACATCTTTCCCGTAGCCCACGACTCCCTGCTGAATCGCGTAGTCTCTGGTAACAAATCCGGCTCCGTAGACTTCCCGTCCGCCCTCGGTCATGACCCTCGGAGCCATGGCAGGCTGCACACCCAATCCCCGAGTGTCAACCACGAGACCGGTGTAGACCCTGCCCTTATCCCCTACCCCCCTAACGACGGGTTTGACACCCTCAGGAACCGGCCGTCCGGCTGGCCAAGGTTGGCCGCAGCACGGACACACGAGTCCCGATATCGGCTCGCCGCCTCCTGTCTCAGGGAGCAGGACATCAGCCAGCTCGCCGCGGAGTGACATTTCAACGTCAACTTCAACCGAGCCGTCATCCATGTATCTTGTGTCAACAACTCTGAATCCTCTTGCAATACCCTCGACTCTTGTCCTCACGACATCGCTTGAGACCATGAAGTTCTCCACTGTGGTCTCGGAGCTCAACCGCACTCCCTTTATCGTCTGAAGCAAATTCCTCAAGGCAAGCTGCTTTGCGGCCTCGATTGCAGAAGGCCTTCTGGCTGCTTCAGGAAGTTTCATGTTCGGCGCGCCTATGCCGGTCGCCTTTATCACTGCCTTTGACCAATCAACTGACCCGGAATCTCCGGATCTCTGCACAAGAGTCTGAGAAAACACGCTTGTGCAGAAAAAGGAAACTGCGGTAACAAAAACGGAGAGGAAAACAGGAACAAATCTTTCTCTTTTCAAGGCTTTCTCCCCCCTTCTTACTCTGCCCGAATCATCGCCGTCCGGCCTGGGGATAACCAACCCCTGATGCCGGCCTAAGAACATCTGCCCGCACTATCTGCCGAAGTGCGCAATCACTGAAACAAGAAGAGCATGAGCGGTCTCAGTCACCGTGTGAAAAGATCCGCCGTAGAAGTTGTCTATTTCTGCCGTCGAGAACTCGTAGACAACATCAATTGAAAGGTTTCCCTTGAAGAACCCGAGCCCGGCAGAGTAGGTCTTCCCGATCACCTGTTCACCTCGATTGTCAGCGCGCCTCGTGTCGAAGCTCGTGTATGTCTTCGGGTCTGTCCTAACCCCGAGCCTTATCGGAACAAACCCTTCGCCTGATTGAAGTAGATACTCAACACCGGCTCTCACCTGGGTTATATCCTCGAAGCCTGCGTCAGTCTCCTCATCAGTAGCTGGATCCACCTGCTTCGCGTCCGAATAAGGTTTGACGTCAACGTCGGCAGCAAGGAGAAGCTCAGACGAAGGCCGAAACGCAACGCCAAACCCCACCATTGCCGGAAGCTTGATGCCCAGCATGTCAAAGCTATCCTCGGTACCACCTGCGTCGGTGTAGGTCACGGTTCTTGACAGGTTCAGTGTACTTCTCACGATGGCTCCATAGGAGAGCCGTCTGCTCTGATACAACACACCGGCCAGAAGATTCGTCCCGCTTATCTCAATGTTCCGTTCTTCCCAGTACCCCTCGTTAGGTCCGGTCCCTTCCCACCTGTTCAGCGTCCCGTTTCTCCAAATGTTGACGGTCCCGCCGACCATTATCTCGGGCGTCACCTGGAATCCCAATGCCGGTGAAAATGTGTCATATCCCCCGGTCGCTGTACGGACGCCCTCGAAGCTGTTGTTGGCGGGATCCTCTGGCGTGTTTATTTTTCCATAAGTCTCAATCTGTCTCTGATAGCACACCGCAGCGACCAGATTCTTGGGCCCGACCGCTATCGGATAGGCAATGCTGGCAAAATTGAGCGTCGCATGGTTCTGCACAATGGGTTCTATGTCGGGATCGTCTTCTTCCCAGCTTTCCTTCACGAACTTCCCGCTGCCCGATGCTTCACCCTTCTTGAGCTGAGCAAGTCCGGCAGGGTTCCACGACGCCGCAGTTGCGTCGTCGGAGACGGCGATGAACGCTCCGCCCATACCAAGCGCCCTCGCACCTGCACCCATGAGGTTCATGTTTTCCCTCACGATTTGAGAACTGGCATGAGAGGAAATGAGAAGAAGACAAACAACAAGAGGTAGCGCAACTTTCATGAATAGCCCCTTTACCTAGTGTAGTGCGTCTAACGCTTCTTTACATTTGGTGACTTTGGCCAGGATGCG
>JASEGR010000091.1 GCA_030017955.1 Candidatus Eisenbacteria bacterium | reverse complement strand
CCCGAGGACGATGGCACTCTTTTTTCAGTAAACGCGTGCATAATTCAGGCTAGGGCAACTGGAAAATGATGTGGATTGGCGTGTGCAAGTGAATGCTCTGCGTGCGCTGACCAGCCACCCCACGCGGGGAAAGGCCGATGTCTTTACCCCAGTCATAGCCAAGTTCGAACATGAGAACGAACACGTGTCCCTGACGGCGCTTCAGGCAATTGGGGGAAGCAAGCTGAAAGAAAAGGAAGGGACTGATGTCTGGAAGGACTGCAGGCTTCGACTTGTCAGGATTATCTCCAATCGTAACCAAGCTTTCACCTGGCGGCAGCAGGGTGAAGCCGCAATCGCTCTGGCGAAGATCTACGGCCAAAGCGAACTGGCACTCTTGAATGGACTACTGACCAAGGAGCGAAACCCGAGACTTCGGGCAAAGGTGATCGAAGCCATTGGCGAGGTCTCGAACCCGGAAGCAGCTGAGATTCTGCTGGCTATTCGCGACACAGAGAAAGCAGTCATCATGGAATGCACGAATGCTCTGGTGAAAGTGTGCAAGGACACCACATTGACTCCCGAGTTGAAGGACCGCGCATATCAGACAATCCTCTCTTTCCTTGAACGCAATGACATGGCAGTGACCACGACCGCTGCTTCCGCCCTTGCCGATTCCGTATTCCTTCGTGAATCTTCAGTTGAGCCTTTGATGCTGGCATATTCACGGCTCAAAACCCCGGACGATGTTGAAACAATGGTTGAGATCGCCAAAGCACTGGGGGCGCTCAAAAGTGCGAAATCGATTTCTCTGCTTGAACAGGCGTTGCTTAACGAGGACAACACGGTGGTGACGGCCGCGGCTCAAGCCCTCAAGAACATCACTGGCAAGGACTACAGTGACCGTATTCCCAAGCATTCGGCTGCCAAGTACACCGACTATGACTGGAAGTATTTCGACGCCATAAGGAGAGATCAAGAGATTCTCCTCAGAACAAGCAGGGGCGATATTAAGATTCGACTTTTTCCAGATGAAGCTCCGTTCACCGTGATGAGCATGATGAAGTTGATAGACAAGGGATTTTTCAATGGATTGGTGTTTCATCGTGTCGTTTCGAATTTTGTGATTCAAGGCGGCGATCCGCGCGGCGACGGCTGGGGAGGGCCGGGCTATGCGATTCGGTCAGAATTCAGTCTCTTGAAGTACAGGCGGGGAATGGTCGGAGTGGCAAGCGCAGGGAAAGACACGGAGGGCTGTCAGCTCTTTGTGACCCATTGCCCGACACCGCACCTTGACGGACGCTACACGATTTTCGGACAGGTCCTGGAAGGTATGGAAGTGGTTGATGCGATTCAAGTGGGCGACAGGATCGAAAGCGTGGCCGTCACTAGAAAGTAGCCGGAGGAAACGAAATGAAAATCTATATCAGCGCTGACATCGAAGGTATCACAGGGGTCACCCATTGGAACGAGACGGATCTTGAGAAACGCGACAGCGCCGCTTTTCGGGAGCAGATGACCGCCGAGGTTCAGGCAGCCTGCGAAGGAGCGGTGAGCGCCGGCGCCAGCGAAATACTGGTCAAGGACGCCCATGATACGGGCAGAAACATCATTGCATCAAAATTGCCCAAAGAAGCTCGCCTGATTCGAGGCTGGAGCGGCCATCCATTCGGCATGATGCAGGAACTGGACGAGTCATTCTATGCAGTCATAATGGTTGGATATCACTCGCGCGCCGGAGCTGAGACCAGTCCGTTGGCTCACACTATGGCGGGGAGCATCGTGTATGGAATCAAGCTCAACGACCGGAATGCCTCCGAGTTCCTGCTAAATGCCTATGCAGCCGGCCTGGCCAGAGTGCCCGTAGTATTCGTTTCCGGGGACAAGGGGCTGTGTGACGAAGTTAATACGCTCAATTCCAACATTGGCACGGCTGCGGTCAAAGAAGGGATAGGAAGCTCAACCGTGAGCATTCATCCTGAGATTGCAGTAGCGAGAATTCGTGAAGGCGTCGCAAAGGCGCTCAAAAGGGATGTGGCAAAATGCCTGATTCGGCTTCCGAATCATTTAGTGGTCGAGATCAGGTACAAGAATCATTTTAGTGCTTACAAAGCTTCTTTTTACCCGGGGGCCGTTCTGAAAGAGCCGTTCGTCGTGCGCTTCGAGACGGACGACTACTTCGAGGCGCTCCGGCTGCTTTTGTTCACAATCTAGGTCGCGCCACGATCATGGCCGGAATTGTCACCGCATCTGCGGCATCCTCCTCGCACCACTGATTCCCCTCACCCTGCCATCGATGGGAATTCTTGACAGTCCGCAGTGGCATAAAGTAACTTCGGACACTGTGATGATGAGTCGGGACAAGCAGATAGCGTACTCTCGGGCATTTCCGCCGTCGGGTTTGACAGGGAGATGGGATTGAAGAAGAGAAGAAAGGCAAGAGAGCTGGCTTTCAGAATCCTCTATCAGGCGGAGATTTCGTCCGGTGAACCTATGTCCGTCGCGAACGAGGTTCTTTCGGAATCCGAGCATGAGGCAAGTATTGACAGCTACACCCGGGAGCTGGTCAGAGCATTCAGTGAGCATGCCCGGCAGATTGACGAGATAATCTCGCGGACCTCAAAGAATTGGGAATTGGGGAGAATGGCAGCCACCGACAGAAATGTCCTGAGATACAGTGTTGCGGAAATTCTTTACCTGACTGAAGTCCCCCCAAAAGTCGCTATCGACGAGGCGATTGAGATCGCAAGGAGGTTCGGGACCGAGGATTCAGGGAAGTTCGTGAACGGCATACTTGACAGCGTTGCACGGGAGTTCCGGGGCAGGGAACTCAAGAACCCGGGAGCGTAATTCTTGAGAATAGCTGTCATCTCAGACATCCATTCAAACCTTGAGGCCCTTGATTCGGTGCTGAAGAGAATCGAGGAGGATGGCATTGACGAGATTCTGTGCGCGGGCGATCTTGTCGGCTATGGTGCGGAGCCCAATGAATGCATAGACAGAGTGAACAAGTGTTCAAGCGCAGTCGTTTGCGGAAATCATGACTCTGCTGCCGTAGGGCTGACGGAACCCGGTTTTTTCAACTCGGTTGCCAGGAGTGCAGTTGTCTGGACGGGTGAGCAGCTCACAGAAAGCAACAAGAACTACCTGATCAAACTTCCCTTATCGTTCACAAGAGATGGTTTCAGAGTAGTGCATGCATCACCATCCAGACCGGAAAGATGGAACTATGTCTTCCATCCGGTTGAAGCCGGCAGGGAATTGCATACGTTCCACGAGAAGGTCTGCTTCATAGGGCACTCTCACAAGCCCGTTTTTTTCAGGAGCGATGGGAGCGACTGCCGGATATCTTCCGGAGAGACTATTGAATTCAAGAACAACGAGCGGTATCTCGTCAATGTCGGGAGTGTAGGACAGCCAAGAGACGGAGATCCGAGAGCATGTTTTGCCATTTACAGCCCAGATGAGGGCTGGGTGAAGCTCGTGAGGGTTGTGTACGACATCCAGGCAGCGCAGAAAAAGATCGCACTTGCCGGGCTCCCTCGGGTTCTTGCGGAAAGGTTGAGCTACGGTCAATAAGATGGCTGATGAGAAAAGAGACGCACGGGAGAATGGACTCCCACGGGCAGAGTGGGACAGATTCTGGGATTCAAGGCAGACGATCGAGGATGTCTACTCAAATGATAAGAGGGTAATTGAGGCACTTCGTTCCGTCCTTGATCCCCGTGGAAAGACTATTCTTGAGGTCGGAGCGGGCTCTGGACGTGACAGCATCGAGCTGGCGAAAGCCGGTGCCAGACTTATTGTTCTTGACTACTCGCTCAATTCGCTATCGCTCGTCAAACAAGAGTCATCCGGAAGCAAGAACGTAGAGCTAGTCTGTGCCGACGCATGCCTTCTGCCGTTCAGGAATGGAAGTCTCGATGCTGCTTTCCACCAGGGGCTTCTTGAACATTTCAAAGACCCTTCTCTTCTCATGGCAGAACAGAACAGAGTACTCAAGGAGGGAGGGATCGTTCTCGTTGACGTACCCCAGAAGTTCCACCTTTACACAATCGTGAAGCACATCCTCATGGCACTCGGACTCTGGCTTGTCAGCTGGGAGACTCAATACACGGTGGGCGGGCTCGAGAATGTACTCAGAGCCAATGGATTTAGCCCTGTCTCCGCATACGGCGACTGGATGGTGCCTGGACTTTTTTACAGGGGGACGCGGTACTTACTTATGAGACTGCGTATCGCCCGGCTTCCGCTGTATCCGCGCGGAATCCCGGTCGTCACGGCCGTTTCGGAATCATTCAGACGTTGGTTCAGAAAGAAGAAGGTCTCCTACTATACCTATTTTGTGATCGGAGTCATCGCCAGGAAGGAGTGCCGGTGTCCGAGGTAGAATCATCTTCTCCATCGCGGGAGAAGGTTGAGGGTGCAGCCGCGAGGAAATTCACACGGCATTCTTCCTCTCCCCCCTGGGGAGAGGATTGAGGTGAGGGGCCGTCTTGAAGATTCTTGCCATAAATTGGCGTGACATTGCCAACCCGGAGGCGGGGGGAGCAGAGGTTCACATCCATGAGATCCTCAAGAGGTTTGTTACGTGGGGCCACGAAGTAACACTTCTCGCGAGCGGCTTCCCGGACTGCAGGGAAGAAGTCCGGATTGACGGGATACGGGTAATAAGAAAGGGGAGATGGCACAATGCGAATCTTGCCTTACCCATATACTACGTAATGAAACTCAAGAACGAGAGATTCGACATCGTTCTCGAAGATATAAACAAGATTCCGTTTTTCAGCCCGCTCTATGCGAAATCAAGAGTCGTTGCGACTGTGCCTCACCTTTTCGGTTCTACTGTGTTCAAGGAGACGTCGCCGATTCTGGCCATGTACGTGTACTTGCATGAACTTCTTATTCCGTTGGTCTATGCCAAAGTTCCTTTTGTTGCCATATCTGAGAGCACCAGGGATGATCTGGTTCGAAGAGGAGTAAACCGTCACCGGATTTCTGTCATTCATTGCGGGCTTGATCATGCACTGTATTCGGATTCAAGCACGATCGCAAAAAGCAAGAAGGCGCTTCTGGTCTACCTCGGAAGACTTCGCAAATACAAAGGCGTCCAGTATCTTCTGAAGGCAATGCTTCTTGTGAAAGAACGCGTCCCAGATGCAAGACTCGTCGTGGTCGGAAACGGACCGTACAAAGGGCCGCTGGTTGAGCTTTCAGAGAAACTGGGAGTTCTGGACATTGTGAGTTTTGTGGGACAGGTCCCGAGTGATGAGAAGGTGAGACTCCTGAGAGAGGCCCATCTCGTCGTCAATCCTTCTCCCAAAGAGGGTTGGGGACTGACAGTGCTTGAGGCAAATGCCTGCGGCACGCCCGTTGTTGCGTCCAGAAGTCCGGGCCTCATCGATTCTGTCAGAGATGGAGTGAGCGGAATCCTCGTCGAGCACGGCAATATCCGTGAGCTTGCAGATGCTATGATAAGAATCATTGAGGACAAAGAGCTTTCTGCAAAGCTCTCAAAGGGTGCGAAAGAATGGTCACTCACCTTCAACTGGGATACTTGCGCAAAGGAAATGGAGAAGTTTCTTCTGGGGGCACTGAGATAGTGAATGGCAGCGGGCACCGGAAGCGCAGTCGAGTCCGTGCCGAGGAGCCGATGCAGGCTTGAGCGCACGCGAAATAGGTGACTGTCACTATTTTCTATTTTCTAGAAAGAAGATGTAGAAATGGGCGCCGTATCGGTGTAGTATATACAGTCTTGGATTCAGCCGCTTCATCGAGCTCCGTCGTAAGGCAAGACAACCGCTTGTCTCCGGATGAGAGCGCCCTTGCCATGCAAGTTGAAGGTCAGTGGAGGAGAGAATGGCGGAAGTGACGGAAGATAAGAGTCTCAGCAAGGGTTCTTTGAACCGGTCAGGTTCAATAGAACTAATTTGCGGCGCAGCTCTTTTTGTTGTCGCATTCGCGGCCTATTTGATAACGCTTACGCCCACGGTTCCTTTCTGGGATGCAGGCGAATTCATAGCAACCGCCTACGTTCTGGGGATTCCGCATCCTCCGGGCACGCCTCTCTACGTTCTTATCGGAAGGCTGGCCTCGATCATACCAGTCTCAACTATAGCGGTCAGGCTGAACTTTCTTTCGGCCTTTACCTCTGTCCTGGCGGTACTCTTTCTCTACCTCTCAACCTTGAGGCTTCTCAAGTTGTGGTTTAAGCCGCCCCTCAAGAGTTTCCAAACCATAACATGCTGCCTTGGTGCTTTGAGCGCAGGTCTCTTCGCTGCGTTTTCGAGAGTCTTCTGGGATAGCGCCATTGAGGCAGAAGTATACTCCCTGAGCTCGTTCTTCATGATGTTTTGCCTGTGGCTGTCTCTCAGGTGGTGGGAAAGACTGGGTGAGAAAAATGATGATACTCTCCTTCTTCTGATCGTTTACCTTCTGTCTCTTTCGGTCAGTATTCACCTTGGCACCGTGCTTGTTGCGCCTTCGATAGTCCTTCTTGTTTTCGCCGTCAATTGGCGGTCAATCTTCAACTCAAAGTTCATTGGATGGGCCTTTCTGCTTTGCTTCGTCGGTGTCTCGGTCCACCTCTATCTCCTCATCAGGTCCAGGCTTAACCCGCCAATAGATGAGGCCAACCCTGATAACTGGCGGGCTCTGTGGGACGTATTGAGGCGTGATCAATACAAGCCAGGGAGCATCTTCATCAGAAGAGCGGATTTTTCTCTTCAGCTCGGGATGTACATCAGATACCTCAAGGAACAATTTGTTCTCACAAACTATCTCACGCCTGTTTCGATATACCTTCCTCTGGCGCTTGGCATCTTTGGAGCTGTTTCGCATGCCATGAGAGAGAAGAAGGGATTTCTTCTCATTGGAACCTTCTTCCTCATCACGAGTCTCGGACTCATCATATACCTCAACTTCACAGCCAGCGAAGTCAGAGAAAGAGACTACTTCTACACATTCTCCTTTCTTATCATGGCGATGTGGATAGGAATGGGCCTTGCCGCCCTCGCGGACTGGGTACGGATATCTGTGAAGGGAGGCCTGCAGAAGCCTCTAATCGTCTCAGTCTGGTCGATTTCGATCATTCTTCCTATTTTGCCGGTTTCTCCGAGACCCGTATCGGACAGATTCTTCACTCACGACAGGCGGGGCAATTTTGTGGCGCACGACTATGCCTACAACATGCTGGTGCCGCTCGAGAAAAACGCAGTAATACTCACAAACGGCGACAACGACACTTTCCCGCTCTGGTATATTCAGGAAGTTGAGAAAGTGAGGAAAGATGTCCGGGTGGTGAACCTGAGCCTTCTTAACACTCCCTGGTACATAAAACAGCTGAAACATCAGGATCCGAAGGTGCCCATAGACATGCCCGACAATGTCATTGACTCGCTTGAGCCCTACAGAGACGCGGAGGGGAGGGCGGTCCTCATCAAGGACATAATGGTGAAGCATATTCTCGAGGTCAATGAAACCCGGGGTGCGGCAAAACAACCGATCTATCTTGCCGTCACGGTTCCCGACCAGATGGGGCTTGCGCCCAGACTTACTCTTGAAGGACTTGTTTTCCGGGTCCAGCCTCAACCGGTCGGCCCTTATGGGAAGGTCGATATTGATAAGACCATTCAGAACCTCTATCACACGTTCCGGTACGGCGGACTGCTTACCGAAGACAGAAGGTATGACGAGACTATTTACAAGGACGACAACTCGTTCAAGCTTGTGCAGAACTATGCTGCTGCGCACGTCAGACTGGCATGGCAGCTTCGAGAAGTCCAGAAGATAGATGATGGGATCAAGGAAATGGAGGCTGCAAGGAGAATCAATCCTTTCTTCGAAGGCGTCGTCGGCTGGCTTGGAATCTTCTACGAATCAGCTGGGAAATTCGACAAGGCACGGGACCATTATAGAGAAATGCTGAAGAAGTTCGCCAACGACCCACAGATCGGGCTAGAGCTTCGCTTCAGGTACGCCCTGATGCTCCAAAGTACCGGACAGGCGAACGAGGCAATCACCGAACTTGAGAAGGTGTGCGAATCAGGACAATTCCGGGATGCAGTGAAGACTCTTGGGCAGATGTATTGGGAGAATGGAAGACAGGCAGAAGCTGTGGAACTGCTGAAGAGGTGGCTTGACGTTTATCCGGAAGACAGTGAGATGAGGGCAATCTACGCGGCATACAGCGGAATATTTGCCTCGGAGAAGGTCGAGAGAAGGTCTGGCGGAAAGTTCATCCAACTTGGCAAACCTTAGAAGGGGGCCCGAGATGCCCGGTAAAGCTCTCGTCACCGGAGTTGCCGGATTCATAGGTTCCCACCTTGCTGAGAAGCTCCTTGATAAGGGTTTTGACGTAAACGGTGTGGACTGCTTCACGCCCGCCTATGCACGTGAGCTGAAGGAGCGGAATCTCAGCGGACTCTCGTCATCTCCACGGTTCACCTTTCTTGAAGACAACCTTCTTACGGCAAATCTGGACAAGCTGTGCAAGGACGTACGATACGTATTTCATCTGGCGGCTCAGGCAGGGGTGAGGTCCAGCTGGGGCAGTCAGTTTGAGATTTACACGTCTCTGAACGTGAATCTTACGCAGCGGCTCCTTGAGTATTTCAAGGGGCGCAGCATAGTCTCCTTCGTGTATGCATCCTCCTCTTCGGTTTACGGAGAGGCAAAGACCCTTCCGGTCACCGAAGACAGCGAGAGAAGGCCGCTCTCTCCCTATGGAGTCACCAAACTGGCAGGAGAGAATCTGTGCACGCTCTACTGGCAGAACTTCCGCGTTCCCTGTGTTTCGCTCCGCTACTTTACGGTCTATGGGCCGAGACAGCGGCCCGATATGGCCCTTTCCAAGTTTATTCAAGCGGTTCTCGATGACAGGGGAATACAGATATACGGAGACGGAAATCAATCGAGGGATTTCACCTACGTCGAGGATGCAGTTGAAGGGACTTTTTCTGCGATGACCGGGGAACTCAGTGGAAAGATCTTCAACATCGCGGGCGGATCGAGAACTACCGTAAATGAATGCATTGGAATTATCGAAAAAGAGCTAGGAAGGAAAGCAAGAGTCAGCTATATTGCCTCGGAGAAGGGAGACCCGGTTCACACAATGGCCGATACGACTCTTGCGAGAACAGTCCTGGGATTCTCGCCGTGCACGAAGATTGGCGATGGGCTCGTGAGGCAGACCGGATGGGCGAAGGAAAACTTCAGGAGAGAAAGGTGACAGTCTCGTTGGTCTCGGTTGTTATTCCTGTTTATAACGAGGCCGAGAGTCTCCTGGAGCTCCACTCGAGGCTGGACGAGGAGCTCAAACGCCTCGGGGTCGAGCGGGAGCTGATTTTCATCGATGACGGCAGCCTAGATTCGACGCAGACCGTACTTTCTGAATTGTCCAAGAAAGACCCGACAGTAAAAGCCTTCGTGTTCAGGAGAAACCTCGGAAAGTCCGCAGCTCTCTCAGTAGGCTTTGGGGAAGCCGCGGGCGATGTTGTTGTGACTCTCGATGGTGACCTCCAGGATGATCCCGCCGAAATCGGGAAACTCATAAGGAAACTTGACGAAGGATATGACCTTGTCTCCGGATGGAAAAAGAAGAGGATGGATCCAATCGGGAAGAAGATTCCATCGAAGCTTTTCAATTTCGTGACCTCAAAGCTGACCGGTATCAATATTCACGACTTCAATTGCGGGCTGAAAGCGTACAGGTGCGCCACTTCGAAAGAATCGTGTGCGTACAAATTCGGGACCTCGATCAGGAGCCGTCCATCCGAAG
>JASEGR010000090.1 GCA_030017955.1 Candidatus Eisenbacteria bacterium | reverse complement strand
AAAGACATCCCCGTAACCTCCAGCTATTCTTGGACTTCTAATCGGACACCAGTGGAGACTGTCCCTATTTTCAAAATTGACAGGGCCCTTCTGAAAGCGTATACTGGCTATAGGGTTTCTGCCTCTCCTGTCGAGGCGGTGGCTTACACCCAGATCTCTTCGATAAGGGACGTGGCCTCTAGCTGTCGGGGGCTTGCAAGCTCGACTGGACGGAGTAGGCGGAGCCCTTTTCTATTTTCCGATTCTTACGCAAACACCTTCACCCGATGCAATAACCGTCCCGTCACTCCCCCTCACTTCTGCATTCAATTCAAAGATCCTTCCCCTATCATTCACCAGTCTCCCTACGATGGTGAGCTCTTCGCCTGTGAACGCAGGCTTATGAAGTCTCACGGAGAATGACGCTGTCACAGCTCTCTTGCCCAGCTTGAGGAGAAGTGAAACCATCGCTTCATCGATCAGAGTTGCAATGATTCCGCCGTGGAGGACATCCTTGAACCCCTGAAACTCCTTCCGGGGGATGAATTTCCCGACCAGCTTCCTCTCTTCGTCCAGCTTGAACTCTACCTTGAGCCCGATCGGGTTCTTCTTCCCACACACAAAGCACATCCCATCGTCTTCAAGAGAGATTTTTCTTTCCATTTCCCGGGCGCTCCATCTCACAACCGGCGGCAAAAGCCCGGCCAAAGGATTCTGAACCATTAGACCAGTCTGCAAGAAGTGCCAGTCTACCCCCGCAATTTGCCTCTTGCAACTACCCATGCCTGGTGGTAGAATCTTAGTAGGCAAATCCGGTCCCTCATATCACTCTTGCGGTACAGGCTCTCCTCATGGTATTGTCTGAACTCAGTTGTTCTTGACGATGTTGAGATCGCCAGATTGTATGACTATCTTCCTTAGGGCTTGAAGGAAAGTTCGCGTCCAGGCCCGGGGGGACTGCGGCCCAAGCAAATCAAGCCGAGCTCGAAAGGAGCACCCGATGAATTGGAAAAAGGTTTCCTCTCTCCTCATCATTCCATTCTTCCTGCTAGTTGTGCTCTCATCCGTCCTTGCAGCCGGAAAGGCAGCCGAGGTAGCGCGGCCAGGAGTATCAGATGCCGGGTCGCCAGGGTTAAGTGAGAACAGGGCTGGATCTGAGCGTGTTGGCTACGGAAGCGGATGGGATGATCTTGCTCAAACAGAGAAACTTGACCCCAATTCAATGTTTGCTCCTGGCTCCCCTGCGTACATGCCTCCATTTCCTGATGAGAATCTGCTAAGGCAGATGTACTCCTCAAGAAGTCCGGCAAATGTGCAGGCCTGGACCGGAGAGGTTCTTGCCGATCCGCAGGCAATCTTCGGTTTTCCTCTGGATGATCAACGTTCCCCGGCCGTTGCCTTCGATGGAACGAATTATCTGGTTGTCTGGGAAGACTTGAGAAGCGGCAGCTCCGACCTCTATGCAGCAAGGGTTACCCCGACAGGTGCTGTGCTTGATAGCGCCGGACTTGTCATCACAGTCGCGTCCGGAAATCAGTCCAACCCCAAGCTGGTATTTGATGGGACGAATTATTTCCTTGCGTGGGAGGATACGAGAAATGGAAGTCCGGATGTTTACGGCGCGCGCGTGACTCCCTCAGGGACCGTGCTCGATGTGGACGGGTTTCCTATCGATACCCGGAACAGCATAAAGGATGAGATCGCGCTCTGCTACGGAGGAGGAGCGTATCTCGTGGCCTGGAGTGATTCCAGGATGGGAGACAGAGACATCTATGGAAGGTGGGTCCGTCCTTCCGGAGTGGTTCTTGGGGATAGTGCGATGGTCATTTTCAGACAGTCCGGAGATCAGGAGAATCCTTCCATTGCCTTCAACAGCTCAGCGTTCTTTGTGGTCTGGCAAGACTTGAGAGCGGATTCTGTCAGCGCCGACATATACGGCGCCAGGATTCTGCCTGAGGATCAGCCTCTTGACACACGGGGGATCCTGATCTCGGTAGGGCCGGGCGAGCAACTGCGGCCTTCGATTGCCGCGAACGGTTTAGACTTCATGGTGGCCTGGCAAGATACAAGGGATAATCCGATAGAGATAAATGCGCTGGATATTTACGGCAGTATTTTTAGAATTTCGATGTCTGCCGACACGCTTGCGTATTCGGCAAGGGACTCGCTTCTTTCTCCGGACAAATCGAAGCCGAAGAACCCAAGGTACCAGTCCGCTGCAAGAGTGCTGCCTATGGGGACCGGATTCTTCGTAGGCTGGGAAGAGCAAATGGCTGACACCCTTGATATATTCGGGACGCGTGTGACTCTTCAGGGCAATGTCTTGGACGTAGCTCTCGCGGTTGCCACAGGCAGAAGCGCGCAGATGTCACTTGCATGCACACCCGGACAGACTGATTTCTTCATGGTCTGGCAGGACTACAAGAGCAGCTACTCTGACATCTATGGCACGAGAATGAACTCAAGCGGCACACTGCTTGATGCTTCTGCGCTGCTGATTTCGATGGTTGGAAACGATCAGTGGGCGCCTGCAATCGGCGTGACAACAGACGGCAGCCAGGCTCTTCTTGTCTGGGAGGATAGAAGAAACGCGACGACGCCAGATATATACGGGGTGAGAGTCTCTCAGGACGGGACTATCCGCGATCCAAGGGCGGTCAAAATAAACGGAGGAGCACAGACGCAGGCAACACCTGCTGTGGCATTCGACGGGACGAATTATCTAGCTGTCTGGTCCGACTTTGTTTCCACTACGAACTGGGACATCAAGGGAACGTTGGTGGACATGGCCGGAGTGGTCTCATCGCCAACCGGGACCACCATGCATCAGCTGGACTCGAACCATCACCTTGCCCCTGCAGCGGCTTTCGGTGATACAGCTTACCTGGTGGTCTGGGAACAGAGAAATGGGACTACGGGAGTATACGACCTGTATGGAGTGCATGTCAGAAAGAATCTTGCTCGAGTTGAGGCCATTTCGTTCATAGTCAATGCTTCCTATTCCGAACAGCATGCTCCTCAGATTGCATTTGGCGCAACCAACTATCTTGTCGTCTGGGAAGACAGGAGGTTTGGAGTATATGACATCTATTGCACTGTTGTCGGGTCGCGCGGAAGTGTGCCTGACACGGCTGGAAAGATTATTAGTGACGCCGTGGGGTCACAGGCATTTCCTTCCCTTGCCTTCGACGGGGCAAAGTTCCTCGTTGCGTGGGAGGACTACAGGAGTGGAGGAACTTCGGACATATACGCGTCCAAGGTGGACACAACCGGAAGGATAATCGGCTCTGCCATAGCCATTTGCACTGCTCCGGGAAGTCAGCGGCTTCCAAAGGTCATATACGACGGCACGAATTTCCTGGTTGTCTGGCAGGATTCGAGAGGCGGCGCAAACCAAGTGTACGGTGCGAGAATTGACACTTCCGGCACAGTTCTCGACGTGGACGGAACGATTCTATCTTACGGTCAGCCGGAAGCTTTCCAGCCGGTGATTGGAAAAGGCGGATCCGGGCAACTCTACACGGCCTGGTCTAGTTTCGTGCCGGTTACCTGCAATTCTTATCGGACCTGGCTCGAAGTCGGCACTTGGCCGGAGATCGTTCCAGTTTCGTCTCCGTTGTTCAGTGCAAGTCCAGGGCACGGAAAGGTCGTTCTTTCCTGGAAAAAAAGGGATGATGTGACTGCGTGCAGAATCTACAGGAAGGGACCGGACGAGACAGACAGGGTTCTCCTCACGGAGCTCAGGGGAGATTGCCTGGCGGTTTCTTCATCCGTAAGCGACAAACACGAAAACGAATTCGAGGATTCCTCTGTTACCGATGGAGTGATGTACAGCTACTGGCTTGGCCAATTGGAGAGAAGCGGACATGAAGTCCTTTTCGGCCCGATTGAAGCCAGAGCTCTGCCGGCGTTTGGCGGAGTTCCGATGCTGTCCAGCAGCTATCCGAATCCTTTCGGCTCGGAGGCCGTGTTCGTTCTGTATCTGCCCTTAAAGGCCACTGCTGCCATTCAGGCGTTCGATGTCAGGGGAACGCTCGTGAGGGAGATATTCCAGGGGACTCTCGGTTCCGGGACCCACACGTTGAGGTGGGATGGCAAGGACGGGAAGGGGAAAGACCTTCCATCCGGAATCTACTTTGTGAGATTCAAGTCCGGGAAGTATTCTCTTACCAAGCGCGCTGTTCTTATTCGCTAGAATTGTCTGAAGTCATATCCATACAGCCTTCTTCCTTCGGGTCCTTGGAAGACCTCGAAGGAAAGGAGTGGATAGAAACAAACGGGCTTGGAGGTTTTGCCTCTCAGACCGTCGCCTGCACGAATACAAGGGTCTATCACTCACTTCTCGTCTCTCCGGAGACTCCACCCCACCGAAGACGCTCTCTTCTTTCTAACGTCAGCGAGACTCTTATTCTGGACGGGAAGGAATACGAGCTCTCACCACAATTCTTGACTCCCGAAAAAGTCCAGACCTGTCTCTCACATCTCAAAGCATTCAGGCTTGATTGGTCCCCCCTGTGGATTTTCGGAATCGGCAATGTCGAAATAGAGAAGAGAATCTTCCTGGTTCATAGAGAAAACCTCAGCGTCATAAGCTATGCCGTCCGTTCTGCGGGGCCTGTCGAGCTCCGGGTCAAACTTTTCCCCGCCTTGAGGAGATTTGATTCGGTTGAGGAGCCGCTCCAGCCGGTGAAAACGCAGGCGACGGATGGTTCAATTTGCTTCTCAAGAAATGGATTGAATCTTTTTGTGTCCCATAATGGAGAGTCGTTCGTAGCGCGAACGGAGGTCTTCCCTGAGACCTTTCTCAAGGAAGAGAAAAGGCGAGGTCTCCCCTGCTTTGAGAACCTTGTGACACCCGGTGTTGTCGTCTTCGGGGGCTCGGGCGCCTTCTTCATACTGGCATCTGATTCTCCGATTGGGAAAAGAGATGTTTCGTCTCTCATTCATGGAGAGGAAAAGAGAAAAAGGGAGATTGTGCAGAATGCTGGGCAAGATCTTTTCTCACGGCACCTTTCCGTTGCAGCCCAGAGTTTTGTCGTGAAGCGAAAAGGGGGAGAAAGTCTCTTTGCCGGGTACTATTGGTTCAGTGAATGGGGTAGGGATGCAATGATCTCGCTTCCCGGCCTTCTCCTTACCAGAGGTGAATACGGGACAGCAAAATCAGTTCTCGAAAGATTTTCGTCAAGCATGAAAGACGGCCTCGTACCGAATTTCTTTGCAGATGACGATGGGATCTTCTACAACTCGTGCGATGCATCTTTGTGGTTCGTCGTCGCTGCATACAGATACTTTCGCTCAACGAATGACGTAGATTTCGTCCAGAGAACCGTCCTTCCTGCTGCCCGGCAGATAGTGAATGCGTATGCGCGGGGAACTTCGTTTGGCATCCGCATGGACTCAGACTTCCTGATCACCCAAGGCGAGGCAGGTCTTCAACTGACCTGGATGGATGCAAAGGTTGATGATGAAGTAATAACTCAGAGAAGCGGGAAACCTGTAGAAGTGAATGCTCTCTGGTACAATGTTCTTCATATCCTTTCGATGTTCGAGGACCTTTTCGGAGACAAGAGAGAATCGGAGCGCTGGCTTGGTGTTGCGCGGAACGTGAAGAAGAATTTCTGTGAGCGCTTCTGGAACCCTGAAAAGAATTGTCTTTACGACGTAATTTCCGAAGAAGGCCCTGACGATTCGGTCAGACCCAATCAGGTCTTTTCGGTTTCACTTCCATTTCCTCTGCTTGAAAAGGAACGGGCACTCAGAATGCTCTCAGTTGTCGAGAAAGAGCTTCTTACACCATACGGTCTGAGAACGCTTTCTCCTCGATCCCAGCATTACAAAGGTGAATACGGCGGTACAAGACTTGAGAGAGACAGAGCTTATCACCAGGGGACAGTCTGGCCCTGGCTTCTTCTCCCCTATCTGGAAGCGCACCTTCGCCTTCGTGTGAAGCGTGACGCCTGGCCTGAAACTATCCGGCAGTTTCTCGAACCGTTCAGGAAGCACCTTTTCGAAGCAGGACTCGGGACAATTTCTGAAGTCTTTGACGGCGATGCGCCTCATAAACCCGGAGGCACAATCTCCCAGGCCTGGAGCGTCGCGACGGCCCTGGAACTACTTTCGCTCATTCCGGGAAGGGCTCGTTAGCGCAAACTCAAGAGCCTACCTCATGAGCAAGAATTTCCCGGTTTCTGCGGTCTCCCCAATCCTAAGATGATAAAAGAGTACTCCGTTCGGAGACCTCCTTCCTTTTCTGTCTATTCCTTTCCAGAGAATCTCGTGTGAACCCGGCCCCTCCCGCTCTCTGGTGATTAAGTCAACAAGTCTTCCGCGTATGTCGTAGATGCTAAGTTCCACCTTCACCCCACCCTCACTATCGCCAGCGTCATGCTTGACAGAATACCTGAAATGGGTGGCATCTTCTTCGCTAGAAACCGTTGGCTTCCGGGGCGCCTCCAAGAGCGGCAGGTCGTAAGGCTGCGGCCAGTCCAACTTTTTCCAGACAGTAAATGACGAACTTGCCGAACCTGAGAGCCCAGTCTGGTCACGCACAGTGCAAGTGATACTCACAGGAAGCCCACGAAGCTCGTCGATGTCTTGAAACTGTTCCGCCGGGGGCGCCGTGTATACCGCAGTAACAGCTTGCCAGGCTCCTTCCTCGGTGCACCAATTGTTCCCCGCCGGCACAATAGTTCCTCTGCTTGCAGTCCAAAAGACGTTTACGCCGTCACCGCAATTCTTCTCATACCAAGCACCGCAGAATCGGTAGCTTTTCGAGGCCTCCATGTCACATGGCTCATATTTCTGTGGATTCGAGACATTGGGCGGATAGTACCTTGGCGAAATCAATGCAGGATCGCCAAGAAGAACGTACTCCTTGAACACGTCCTCTTCCCACGGATAGTTTTCGAATGCCGCTTTCTTTGCGTCAAGGAAAACTCTACCCAAAGGCACGTCATAGGATCGGACAATCCGGGAAAGAACCTCGTTCAGCAACCATCCGTTGGCATGAAGTTGCGTAGCACCTGTTGCGCCGAACCAGGCCACAGCCCCGGCGGTCTGAGGAAAGAGAAACCTGTCGGCGAGGATAACGTCTTTCACGAGTTCTCCTCCTCTGTCGACAAAAATGCTATCAACGTCAAATCTTGCCAGATGGCACGACATTCCCAACACAATTGACGGCATTTGCGTATTCTGCGGATCGCTCGGACCGAGGTAGCCGCTCCGGATGAACTGCTCAAGCGACCTTTCCGAGCTCATCACGCCTATGGCGCAAACAATGCTCTGTCCCTGATTGAAAAGTTCCATAGCAGACGTGTGGCAGTAGAATCCGAAAGGGTCATCAAAACCGCAGTCGGAATGAATCAGTGTGGTCCTTTGCCAAGGGCCATACGCAAATCCATTGACAATTCCTAGAGCTTCCGCGACTTGGTTCCTTACAAGAATCGCGTCATTGACGGTATGAGTGCCACTGGTATCGTTGCCGAGAAAAAGTACTCTTTTCTTCCAAGGCGCCGAAGCGCAGTCCAATTCATAGTTGAACACCTTCGACACATAGGCAGTGACTTGTTCGCGAGTTGATGCAGGTAATCGCCCAAGAGCCATGTCAGGGATAACATCAGTGGTATCATCAACACAGACAAGCCAATCATCCCAGATTGCCTTTCCACCATAGGAGAAATACGGAGCAAATCGGTGGGTGGGCACCTGTGCACTCACGGTGTCAGATACATCACCCACGAGAAAAACATATTGCGGCCTCGGACTCCAGTTCCAATACGCATAACGCAAGAAATCCCGCAAACCCCTGTCGCCGGAACCGAATTCATCAACTACCTCTGAAATCTTCACCTGCTCTACTTGCTGCCCTTTCTGCTGCCTGAGCCACACAAGCGGAGAAAGCGTGGAGGGAGGGTCCAAGAAGGCATCGTAGGCTATGATGAGATAGGTTGCTCCTCGAGTCGGATCCGTGAGAGCAGCACCACACTTTGTCGGGGAGTAAGCAAAGGCAAGGAACCAAAACAAGAACGATATTCTCGCCAAAATTGAGATCTTCCTCTGAATTGCGTCCATAATCCTCACCAGCCCTTCTGATTAC
The DNA here is from genome assembly GCA_030017955.1 of Candidatus Eisenbacteria bacterium. Lineage (NCBI taxonomy): Bacteria > Candidatus Eiseniibacteriota > Candidatus Eiseniibacteriota bacterium. Next base: position 1,700 of record JASEGR010000090.1, on the reverse strand, counting down.
GGCTAGCCGCCGTCATGAGTTGTCAAAGAAGTCTAGCGCACAAGCACCACTTTTCTTGAAAGCTGCTTCCCTGGAATCTCAAGCAAACAAACATAAACGCCGGCTGGCACTCTTCCGCCGGAGCTATCCGTGCCATCCCAATCAAGGCTGTACCTTCCAGCACGCTTCTCCCCATCGAAGAGAACCTTGACCCTTCTGCCCGAAGCGTCAAACACCGAAAGAACCGTCCTGTATTCTGGAAGATTGCCGAAGCGAGAACGTCCATCGTAAGGCAGGTTGAACCGGACTTCTGTCATTCCGTGAAAGGGATTTGGAGAGCACTGCCGCAGTGCGAAGTCTTGCGTAAGACCTATGTCGACAGCGAAGGTACTTCCAAAAGTTCTTTCACCGCTATAAAGAAGAACCCACAGCTGATAGAAAAACCTTCTGCCTTCTTGAGTGGCCCCCTCCCGATACACATAATCGCTACCTTCACAATACCCGCCGTGATGGGCTGGAATGGGACTAGTCAACACGCTTGTGTAAGGCCCCTCAACACTGCTAGCCCTCAAAACATCAAATGCCGCTATCTCGGTCTCACACCTCGTAGACCAAACAATCTCAACCTCACCACCCGTGACTCTGGCGCCCCCTGATGTAATAAGCATCTCAGGATTCTGCTCATGCGTACCGGCCCGAAATGCTCGCCTAATCGGATTACCGGCGCAATCCTTCGCATGCACCACAGTCACATACCCAGGCGCCTTGAATGTCCCATGCCGAACCTTGAACACCACATCCAACCTGTGCCAGGTCCCTTGATCGGAACTATGAGAGCGGAAAGCTTCTCGCAACTATGAGGAACAAGCTAACGGGGTGAGTGGAGTGTCTTTCGCGAATCTCAAGATAACACTGTTTCTACAGGCAACATCAGCTCTAATTCCATCCAGTTTCAACAAGGAACGTTACCTAAGAACTACTATCTTCTTCGTGGACTTGAAGCCACCTTCTGTCTCGATTTGGTAGAAATAAACTCCCGAACTCAACGAGACGCCTTTATCATTCCTCCCATCCCACCTGACTGTGTGACCACCAGCCCTGAGTTTGGAATCAACCAACGTCCTCACAAGCCGTCCGGATGCATCAAACACCTTGAGCGAGACCTTCTCATCAGTCTTCACTGAGAAACTGATGGTCGTAGCAGGATTCATCGGGTTCGGATATGCGCTCCTGAGTTCATCAACAGCAACATGGCCGTCCGACCCGCCCAGTACAGCAATGTAAGGGGATATGCGTCCCCAGACAACTTTGTCGCGAACTTCACGCTGCCAACCCTTGAGCGGCGTAGAGCAAATTCCAGTAGAATCGCCAGACAGCCAGCCATTCACGCCGCCAGGACAATTCACTGAGCGAACCTGATCTGTTGCGTAGGAGCTCAGGACTGTGCGGTAGAGCACGTTCTGATTAGCATCCTTGACCTCATTCGCCACCTGGGCATAGTGGCTCTGAGCCGGGTTTGCCGGATTGATGAATTTGAGCTCGGCCTTACCAGTCGTGCTTCCAGTCTGAACACTAACTATATTGAAATTGTTTGGACACATGCTGCCGCCCTTGAGTGCGCAAACAGTGTCGCCCGCGATTCCCCCACGGATGTAGTTCCCGGCTTCACTAGTGTAGTGCGTCTAACGCTTCTTTACATTTGGTGACTTTGGCCAGGATGC
>JASEGR010000089.1 GCA_030017955.1 Candidatus Eisenbacteria bacterium | reverse complement strand
CCAAAAGTCCGGTTTTGAACCTTAAATAGTCCGGTTTTCAACTTTCCCTAACAGAACTTTTTTGACAACTTGCTTCAAGACTCCCTCATCCACCTTCACACCATACTCCTTCTTGAGCCCCTCAAGATGGTCCTTGAGGGCCTGGTCGTCCATAAGGGTGCTGAGGTCCCTGCGCACATACTCCCGCGCCTCTTCCCATGGCAAGGGTCGTTTTTCTTTCTTTTCAATTACCTTGACAACCAGGTACTTCTTCTCAATGGGAACGGGGCCTGCGACCTCATTCAGACTCAGGTTGAAGGCGACGTCCTCCAACTCCTTGGACTTGGACTCACCTCTTCCAAAGAACCCGGTGGAGGGCTCGTTCTGGAATGCCGGGTATTTCGTAGAATACTCGGCCACAACATTGGCGAAGTTCTCCCCTGATCTGAGCTTGTCAGCAAAGCCTTTGGCCGCTCCCAGGGAGTCCAGAAGCGCGTATGCAACATTTATCTTCTCTGGCTCAGAGTAGCTGTCAAGATGTTCTTTGTAGAAGTTCCTCATCTCTTCTTCCGATGGGACTGACTTTCCGGAGATTCGCCCATAGAAGTAGCGCGTTACGAGGCCCTCTTCCCTTCTCAACCTGATTTTCTCTTCGATATCATGGTTGCGCTGGAGTCCCTCGCTGTAGGCCTCCGCCAATACCATGCTGTCCCTGATGGACTTAAGGGCGAATGTTTCTACCTCTATCGGGCTCCCGCCTTTGGGCCAGGTGCCCTTCACGAAATTCTGTACGTAGTTGAGAAAGTCCGTAACCGATGTCTCTCCCCCCTTCCACTTGGCAAGGGAAAGTGAGAGTTCCGAGGGCGAAATCTTGAGTGTGCCGGCTATGTCAGTATCCGTAATGAGAATCTCCCCTTCCGTAGGAATGTGAGACCGGCCATATGCTTGGAATTTCCCTGCAAGAAGCTCCAAAGCTTTTTCATTGAATGAAAGCTCATACTTTTTCTCGAGCTTCAGGTAGAACTCTTCCGTCAATCGTTTCCCCTTCATCGTCCGCACGGCATCTGTCAGACGTTTTTCTTCCTCCTTGAACGGGTTTTGGACTCTTTTTCTCCTTTCATCCACCCTTAGTATGTGATAACCATCGGTACTCTTCACCGGCTTTGAGATTTCCAGGTTTCCCAGGCCGAAAGCTACCTTCTCCAGTTCAGGAGGAAACTCGCCCCAGGTGTAATACCCCATGTCGCCTCCGCTCGCCCCGCTCCTCTGATCCAGGGAAAACTTTTGCGCAACAACCTCGAACTGCCCTCCTTCCTTGAGGAGCTTGATGACATCTTCCGCCTGGCGAAGGCTTGCGACAAGGATGTGCCTTATCCTTATTTCCTCTCCCTGCTTCTTGTACAGATTCTTGGCATCTCTGTTGGTGACCTTGATTCGGTCAACGGTTTCTCTGTCAAGAAGCGTTTTTCTGAGCAAGTCTTCCTCAAACCTCTTCACTATCCTTGCGAGACGCGTTGTGTCAGGCATGTCCTTTGTTGCCGCAAGAAAAAGGAGGTCCCTGTTTATCATTGTTTCAAGAAGAGATTTCACGCTCTCCTCGTCCTTCTTTTCGATGCGGCCTTCTTTCGCCCATTTGAGATATTCTTCCTCAAGGTCACCCGCCAGGATTTTCCTGTCTCCGACAGTGGCAACAACCTTTCCTTTTGTAGCCTGGCACGAAAGAAGAACAAGAAGCAGAAGAAGAGCAATCTTTCCATACGTCTTCATATACGAACTGCCTCCTTTCGAGAAACTATCCCAGCCTAAACACATCCCGGGACTCTATGCTGCTGACAACCGGAACCAGTGTGCAGTCCCGGCTATACCTTGGTATGTGTAGGTGCCCCTCGACACGGCACCCTGATACTCGCGCCTGCTCGAGGAGTAAATATTAAGCCGTGGGTTCAACGATGTAAACGGCAAACTTTGCGGTGCAAGTGAGACAATTTCTGATTCAGAATCCGCTTTTCAGTTCTCCGGGGGAGATAACCGACAGAAGTACGATTCGACACCAAGGTTTTTGACTCCCGTCCACCCATCTGGTATCCTCCGGCTCTGTGAGAAAAAACTCTCTTGAGAAGTCCGCTCTTTTCCTGTTTTTCTTCTCCGGTGCGACATCCCTTGTCTATGAGGTCGTCTGGACCCGGCAGCTAGTTCTCATTTTCGGCGGGACCTCGTACGCAATTTCCACCGTCCTGGCTGCCTTCATGTGCGGACTTGCGCTGGGAAGTTACGTGATTGGAAGAGTGGCGGACAGAAAAATCAATTACCTGCTTACTTACGGCGTACTCGAAATAGGTATTGGCATCTGGGCCGTACTGCTTCCTTTCTTTCTATCGCTCTTGGGAAAACTCTACGTCCATTCCTACTCGGGAATCAGCCAGAGCCCTGCTTTCATGACTTCATTGAGATTTTTCTCGACCTTCCTTGTCTTACTCGTTCCAGCGAGTCTGATGGGCGGCACCCTCCCTGTTCTCATAAAGTGCTTCGTCAGGAAGAGAGGAGAACTCCTGACGAAACCCGGCTTGCTTTACGCTGTGAACACTCTGGGTGCGGTCGCAGGCACCTTCACATCGGGGTACCTGCTGATTCCTGCCTTCGGACTCAGAAATACGACGCTGACCGCAGTGTTCTTGAATATCGCAATCGCCATATGTGCCTTTGTTCTCGCTTCGTCCCGCAGGCCACTAACAGCTGCGGACGTAGGTGACGGGAAACAAGAAGTTGACAAGCATATTCTGCCTTCTGTTCAGGACGAGCCTGCCCGAGCATCGGCCGCGGCTCCCCCCGGTAGCGAGTCTTTAGTGCGACCCGCTGGTAACGCGAAAACCATCTGGTCCGCTCAATCCACAGAATGGCTTGTGCCCCTTGCTTACGGAATCTCAGGCTTCGGGGCGCTTGCGCTTGAAGTCGTCTGGACAAAACTGCTCTGCGGAGTGCTCGGGACGACCGTATATGCTTTCTCGGCAATGCTGACAACCTTCCTCTTCGGACTTGCTCTTGGCAGTTGGGTCATTTCAGCAGCTGGGAGGCTCAAGGAGGCAAATCCGATCATCCTACTCGGATGTCTTCAACTAGGCGTCGGATGCTTGGTGCTTGCCACAATCCCTGTTTTTGGAATCCTGCCTATTCTCTTCTTCAAGCTTTTTGGATTCTTTGGTCCGCAGTGGAGTTCGCAAACCGTCCTCAGGTTTTCCATAAGCTTTCTGATAATGATACTTCCGACCTTTTTCCTCGGCGGGACCTTTCCTTTGGCGGCCCGGGCTTTTTGCGGAAGGTTGGACCATCTTGGAAAACGGATAGGGGTACTCTACGCCGCAAACACGGTCGGCGCCGTGCTCGGCTCGCTGGCTGCCGGGTTTCTCCTTGTCCCCGCCCTGGGAAAACAATCTAGCCTCATATTCATTTCGGCTGTTTTTCTCTTGCTGGGCTCGCTTCTTCTGGCGCCAAGAATCAAGTTGGTCACGCGTCCAAGACAATACGCCGGCGGACTGGCCGCTCTATCGGTCATGGCCATTCTCCTTCCGCTTGCGTTGAGACCCTGGGACAAGGGACTCATGGATAGCGGTCTGTACGTTTATGCGCCTGACTATAAGGGATTGAGCGACCTGAAGGAGTCCCTCGCATCACAGAGGCTGCTCTTCTTTGAAGAAAGCCCCGAAGCGACTGTCTCTGTCTGGAGAAGCGAGGGGGCGACGTTTCTCAGAATAAACGGCAAGACTGACGCATCAACCGGAGCCGATGAAATCACCCAGAAGCTTAGTGCCCACGCTCCTATTCTTCTTCACAAGCACCCGGAGGATGTACTTGTCATAGGGCTGGGAAGCGGGATGACCGCCAACTCGGTTCTTCACCATCCGGTAAAGAGAGTTGTCTGTGCCGAAATTATCCCCGGTCTTCTCAAGTCCGCATCATTCTTTAACCCGCCCCGGCGAAATTTTCTCGGAGATCCGCGCTTCCAACTTGTCGAAGACGACGGACGGAACTTTCTTTTTCTATCGAAGGAGAAGTTCGACTGTCTTATTTCGGAACCCTCCAATCCCTGGATCGCCGGCATAGGGACTCTTTTCACCCATGAATTCTTCGAGCTTGCCAAGGAGCATCTCAGACCGGACGGCATCATGTGTCAGTGGGTCCACATATATCAGATGTCGGAAAGCGACCTCAAAGATATTCTCTATACCTTCAACCTTACGTTCCCTGAGGTGATGGTCTGGATGTCCGGAAGATCGGACCTCTTCCTCATTGGCTCGGGGAAACCTCTCACAATCGATTTCGCAGATCTGAGCCGCGGGCTCTCGACGAACCTTGTGAGTGAGGATCTCTTCAGACTCGGACTCAATACTCCGGTTGCATTTATTTCAAACTTCATCTTTGGCTCGAGAGCACTCCCTGGATACCTCAAAGGAAAGAGAACGGTTGTGACTGATGACCATCTCACTTTGGAATACAGCGCTCCGAAGAACATGTATGCCAAAACTGACATAGGAAATCTCTCTAGACTGTTCGATTGGGCTGAGCCTGTATCATTCTACCTGAGCACTATGCCGGAAGGGATGACCGAAGAGACTTTCGCTTCATATCTGGAAGGCAGGAGGACGGCTATTTCAACCCTTACCACCCCCTCCGCTCTGGACGCGGAAGGAAACGGCGGGCTCTGGAGAAGTCTCGCTCTTGCCCCCAACGACTGTCTTGTGAAAGGTCTCCTGTCAAGGAGTCTCAGAGAGAGAGGGAATTTTCTTCTGGAAGAAGGAAAGATAGAGGAGGCGCTCTCATACTTCAGAGCGAGCATCAGGACGGGGACGTTTTACGAAAGAGAAGCAGCGATGAGCAACACCGGTCTCTCATTCTTCAGGCTTGGGGAAGCCGACAGTGCGGCATACTACTGGCAAAATATCCTCAGCTTTCACCCGGAAAACTCCCTCGTCAGATACAATCTTGCGCTTTTGTATGCCGGGGCCGGTATGGAGGACAGGGCTATCGAGGAGTACAGGCAAATCCTCCGTTTTGACCCCTGGTACACGGATGCCATGAACAATCTCGCCTGGCTTCTTTCCGAAAAGGGCGATTCACTGAATGTGGCTGAGGAGCTTGCCATGAAGGCGGTCAGGCTGTCCAGGATCGCTACAAACCTGGATACAGCCGGATGGGTCAAACTCAAGCTCGGGAAAAAAGAAGAGGCTCTCAAGTACATCAAGAAGGCGGCAGAGCTGGATCCAGACAATGCCGAAGTGCATTATCATCTTTCAATCGTTTATGCTTCACTGGGAATGAAAAGCAAGGCTCTCAGGGAAGTGGAGAAGAGTCTCAAGCTCACCACAGATCCCGCCCTCATAGAGAAAATCACAGAGGAGAGAAGGAGGCTGGCGTTCTAGCCCGTGTCCAGGAGACATAAGGTCCTTGTCGTCGTACTGCTGCTGATTGCGGTCGGAGTCAGGGCAGTCTTCTTCTATCAAGCCAGGAGTACGGCGGCACCTCCGGGCTATCAGGAATTCCTATACAAGGCAAAGGCCGGCGAGGTCGCCGGAGCCGAAGGGGGCAGTCCATCTTCTCTTTCCTCCTTCTACGCGTCGTACATCTCTCTCTTGGCAAGGGCCATCCCCGATCCTCAGGCAAGTCAGCTCGTTTCTCATGTCCTCGGGGTAGGGCTTACCCTTGTAACATATCTGGTTGGAGCGGAGTTTCATTCCAGTGCGGCAGGGCTTGTAGCCGGTTTGTTTGTAGCAGCTTCAGGGAGCGAGCTCTTCTTCGAGGGGAAGTCTCTTCCATTCTCTCTTCTGTCATTTCTGGGCGGAGTCCTCACGCTTCTGCTTCTGAAGGGCAGGAAAACCGGGAGACTCGCCTATTTTCTATTCTTTGGGATTTTCTCTTCTCTTGCATACCTTCTTTGGGTGAACGGATGGCCGCTCCTGCTCGTTGGACTCGTCAATGTCCTGTTCGCTGTCAGGGCTGCGTCTAGAAAAAGAAAGGCCTTCGCGCTCGTTCTTGTCGTCCTGGGTGTTCTTTCTCTCTCCCTCCCGCTTCTCGTAAATAACTATCATCGGTATGGAGAACTTGCGGTCTCCAGCACAGGTTCGGGAGAGAATTTCTTCCTTGGAAATCAGAAGGGACTCGATGGAGTTCCTTTCACTGTCAGGCGGATGGAATCCGCAACCATTGGCGAACAGGCACGCTGGAGTTCGGGTCTGAGTCTCAAGGAGCATCGGGTCTCCCTGTTTTTGTACGGGCAGGCTCTCGGAGAAATTGTGAAGGAGCCTCTCTCTCATCTCTGGCTTATCTTGAAAAAGGTTTTCTTCTTTCTGGGACCATACGAGATTCCTGTCAATGAGAGTCTCTACTTCTCCCTCGGAAGAGAGGCCCCGCTCATCCACTACCTCCTGTACCTGTCCGTGATTCTCATGCCTCTTTTCGTCGTCGGGCTTATCACCCAAGCCGGCAAACTCAAGAAGGCCGACCCGGTCTTCTTCGCGTTTCTTTCGGCCCTGATCATAAACGGACTTTTCTTCACATCCTCGGGAGAACGGCTTTTTGGCCTTGTTTCTTTTTCAGTTGTGGGAAGCACTGTTCTTGTCAGAGCTTTCGGGAGGAACACCCTGCTGAGGACACGAGTGTTTCTTCTGGCCGGGGCAGTCCTGGCCGGCGCCATTCTCTTTGTTTTGCCGCAGGGGATAAGAAAGACGGGGGAGAATCCTTCAAGAGACAATTATCTTCTCGGTGCGTCCTATGCCATGGAAAACAGACTGTCTCAGGCCGTGTCCCATTTTGAGAAAGCCATCTCACTCGACAGGACGAACATTGAGGCCAGATTGGGTGCCGCCTCCTTGCTTGCGCACGATGGGGCGCTTGAGGAGGCAAAAACCCAGTATCTGAGAGCAGTCGAAATTGACTCAACTGAAGCGTTCGCCTATTTGGGGCTTGGAGCCATCTATCAGCTCGGGGGTGATAACATCCGCACATTCACACTTTGCAGTAAGGCCGTCGAGAAATCACCTTACCTGGCGGACGCTCACAATGCCCTGGGGGTTTCGCTCAGCAATCTGGGCTACTATCAGGAGGCCTATGACGAGTTCAGGAAAGCCCTCTTCTTGAGGCCAGGCCACAGGGGAGCTCAGGATAACATCACCGTTCTTAGACGATCCGGCTTTGAGCTTCCGGAGGCCGGCAAGAGTACATCGCTTGGAGAAATGACTGCCAGGGAGATCGTTGGACTTGCCATGGAGGATACGAGGAAGGGAGACTTCGCCGCAGCAAGAAAGAAACTTGAAGCCGCAGAACGGAAAGAGCCCGAGAGTTTGGAGGTAGCGTACGGTTTTGCTACACTTGCTCTCCAGGAAGGAAGACTTGACGATGCGATCTCGGGCTATACGAAACTTCTTCAGAGGGCTCGGGCGAATGCTCTTGTGATTAACAATTTGGCCTCCGCGTACGCAAGAAAGGGCCAGCTTAAGGAGGCAATCAAATTGTGGGAACAGCTTCTCACTATGAGTCCCACAAATGAGCTTGCAAGAAAGAACATAGAGAAAGCAAAGGAGGAGCTGAGAGCCCGCGAGAAGACGCCTTGAAACAGAGTCCCTGCAACCTTACTTGAGATAGGGAATTGACTTGAGCTTCTCTGCCTCTTCTGCAGTCAACGTATCTTCTTCAGCAGAACCCGACTCTTCTATCTCTTCTTTGCTGGTCTTGACCGGATTATCTTTGAGGTAGTCCGGGGTCACAGTCCATGTCAGGACTTTTCCATCCATACTTCCCGGAACGCCCTCGTTGAGAAAATAGAGTATGGTCGGAGTGATATCCACCAGGTTTCCCCCTTCGCTGATATGTCCTCTTCTTATGCCGCGCCCATTGAAAATGAAAATGCCATTCGGCCGGTGCCATGCAGAAAAGCTGGTGCTCAGGATAGGCTGAACGAGATTCTTCTCTTTCTCGGAGCCTGGCCCCATGAAGAATGGGTCGTTTTCAACAACAATGATATCGGCGGCTCTTTCGACGTACTTCCCGCCGAAGACTTCTTCTCTCTTATAGACTCCGCTGAAGAACTGTTTTCCGGTTTCCGGGTCCTTGAAGGAGGACAGTTTTTCCTTGTACAGGTTCTTGAATTCTTCGTAGTCCTTCCACCCCTCCTTGTGCGCTCCCCAAAGTACGGATTTTGTGACGCCGTTTGTTATGATTACGGGGCCCATCGTCGCGTGGGACAGCCAGTCGCTTATTCCAGAGACCTGGAGCCACCGCGACAGGTTTATTTCCCTGTAAATCGGCCCGAACCCGTGATCGGAAATTACCATGAGCATTGTTCCGGGCGGAAGCTCAGAAACAATCTGCCCCACAATACTGTCCATCGCGATCCAATAGTTCTTTATCGCGTTGCCGTAGAGTTTTGCCTTCGCAGGATCGTGAAGAGGATGATTCTTATCCATAAACTTCCAGTAGAAATGCTGGACCCTGTCGCTTCCTGTGAAGACGACCCAGAAAAGGTCCCATTTCTCCTTCTTCATGCTCTCCAGAACAAGCTTGCCCAGCACGTCACGCTGGTTGTCTATGTCCTTGAGCTTTTCGTTCTCCCAACCCTCTACGAGCTCTTCGCCCAGGCGCTCCAACGGGTAGGGCTGAATCTTTTCCTCGAGCTCTTTGGGATAGGTGTATCCTCGGTACTCAATATACGGAAATCCACTGATCATGAAGCCGTTCACTTCGTCAGGCGGCCAGGTTAGCGGGATGTTCATAACGCCGACTTTCTTCTTTCTCTCGCTGAGAATCATCCACACCGGCTTCGCCCTTCTCGAACGGGCAGTCTCATTCACAGACACGAGACTCCCGGGCAGCCTTCTTGAGAAGTCGAATATGCCGTGCTTTCCAGGGTTCACGCCGGTGAAGGCGGTCGTCCATGCCGGAGCGGAGAGCGGGGGAACGATGGACCTGAGGGTCCCGTATGCGCCGTCGTTTACGAGCTGCTGAATGTTCGGAAGGCTCCCTTCCTTCATCCATGGCTCAAGAAGGTCCCATGTGGCACCATCCAGACCCAGCACAAAAACCCTGGGTCTTGAGCCATACCTCGCGCAGCTTATGAGAGCAGTGACTAACAAGAAGATGATCCCTGACATGCACAAAAACCTTTTCCCACGCATCAAGCTCATCATTTGCCTCCCAGGATTGTTTCAGGACAACGAGAGAGAAATCAGAACCTGTCCCACCCGACAGACACTGAACAGATTTTTACTTTACCACAGGGGGCATTGAAACTGTAGGTTGAAATCGCGGTGCGATAGAAGAAAGCGGGGAGCTTTTCAAGCCCCCCGCTTCTTCAGACTATGCAGTGACTGTGATTACTTGTAGAGCGCCTTGATGTTTCCCCAGGTGCTTGGGGTTACGGGGGTGCTCACACCGCAACTGCCGTCGTATCCGGCAATTTCTCCGAATCCAACGCAACCAAGGTGGCTGGGCATACCCGGGATCGGCCAAATCACGTCAGTCTTGCCTTGACAATCCGTAAGCTCGGCCGTGTTGGCTCTGCAGCTCCCAGCAATGCACAACGTCCCGGGTGCATAAGCAAACACATAGATGAACCCGAGATTGAGGAGCGTGCCGGTATAGTTCACGCAGCTGTGCGCGATGACTACGCCAGAACCCGAAGCAGGGAACGGAGGAGACGGTGACTTGAGCACAAATGCGTTAGGCGTGCAATCAAGCTTGTCCGTCCCAACGAATATGTGCGGAGGATAGCTTAGACCGAACTCTTCAGCCGTCAGATTGTTGAAATCAGCTACAAGAATCTGACAATGGTAAGGGGTATTGATGGCCCCCTGGAGAACAAGCTGCGAACAGTTCGTCGGCGTGGGCTGAGTCGGCCACTCGCATCTACCCTTCGCGTCGATTCCCCTCAAGCTCACCACAATCTTCCCATCTTCATTAAGAAACGCAAATGCACCAGTTGCATAAGCGGCAATCGCTGCGATCGCAAGGAGCATAGCTAACTTCTTCATTATTAGACCTCCTGATAAAGGACGATGTTGTCCGTCAACCTAACTTCCGCAAGATCCTTCAGGACACGCACAACTTCTTGCCTTGCTGCATCCCCCCTTTCGGACAAACCTACGTTCTAATGCTCAACAAACTATGGACATATGGACAAAGGTGATTCCCAGAATGATGGATCGCAAACTGTGCAGCATCAGCACGCTCGGCGAAATTTCGACCAAATCAACCTCGCCGTCCACAGAATAATGATAGCATACTTGGAACCATTTGCCAACCAGTATTTTGCCCCGCCTTCAAACCCCAGTAGCGGGAAGGTCCTGCCAATGTGCCAACGGTCATGGTCAAGGCGCACAAGCTAAGCGATGCGGGCTCAGGAGCTGGTCTTCGCGGAACTAGTGTGCCGTCCCAGAAATAACTTTACGAAATGCAGGGCGTTTCATAAGGCAC
>JASEGR010000088.1 GCA_030017955.1 Candidatus Eisenbacteria bacterium | reverse complement strand
AAGTGCTGGGGCACCGCATAATAAGTTCGCGAATTTATGTGACACAGCACTAGTCATTGGGGGATAGAAACTAGATGGAGTTCCTGATTCCTTTTATTCCGCTTTTCCCTCTTCTTGCCTTTGTTATCACGATTTTCTTTGGAAGGAAGCTGCCGGGACACGGCTCCCTTATTCCGGTGCTTTTTGCCGGGGCTTCGCTCTCCGCTTCCCTCATCGTCATAACCTCGGTTCTGGCCGGCGGAAGGTATGACATAAACCTCAACTGGTTCGTGATCGGCGACCTCCCGGTCACGATTGGATACGCGGTCGATGAACTGGCTGCACTGATGCTCCTTGTCGTCTCTGTCGTAGGATTTCTTGTGATTCTTTATTCCGTGGGCTACATGCACGGCGACGAGCGACATTCGAGATATTTTGCCTTCATTTCACTCTTTCTTTTCTCAATGTATGGCCTGGTCCTTGCGAATACTTTCTTTGTCCTTTTCATTTTCTGGGAGCTCGTGGGACTTTGTTCCTACCTTCTCATAGGGTTCTGGTTCGAGAAGAAGAGCGCGAGCGACGCCGGGACGAAGGCCTTCATAACAACCAGGCTTGGTGATCTCGGTTTCCTCGTAGGCATCTTCTTCTTTGTGAAGGCCGCGGGCAGTTTTCAGTTCAAGGAAGTCTTTGGTGCGGTCCAGAACGGCGCACTCGATCCACACTATCTAAAGATTGCCGCAATATGTCTCTTTGGAGGTGCTGTCGGGAAATCTGCTCAGTTTCCGCTCCATGTGTGGCTTCCAGACGCAATGGAAGGTCCGACTCCGGTGAGCGCCCTCATCCATGCAGCGACGATGGTGGCTGCCGGTGTGTACATGGTTGCCAGATGCTTTCCGATCTACGCCGCCTCTCCCGCGGCATCGATGGTCGTCGCAACTATTGGGGGGATAACGGCCATTCTGGCAGCTACCATTGCATGCACTCAATTCGACATAAAGCGCGTTCTTGCATACTCGACGGTAAGCCAACTTGGTTACATGGTTTTTGCGCTCGGGGCCGGCGGTTATACTGCAGGAATGTTCCACCTCTATACACATGCGTTTTTCAAGGCTCTCCTCTTCCTCGGTGCAGGCAGCGTGATTCACGGCCTGCATACTCAGGACATACGGGAAATGGGAGGGCTGGGCAAACAGATGAAGATAACTGCAACAACTTTCATCATTGCAGCCCTTGCCCTGTCCGGGATACCGCCGCTCAGCGGGTTCTGGAGCAAGGATGAAATTCTGTCCCACTGCATCTCGCAGGGGCATATCTTCCTTTACGCAGTCGGAACTCTTGGGGCATTTCTGACAAGCTTCTACATGTTCAGGCTTTGCTTCCTGGTCTTTCTCGGCAAGCCGCGGACAGAAAAAAAAGCCAAGGAATCTCCTGCTGTCATGACGATTCCCCTTATAGTCCTCGGTGTTCTTTCGGTCGTATCGGGATTTGTCGGCATGCCCTGGCTTCCGCACGGCATATCTTCCTTCATCCACTTTGGCGAAGTCGAGCACGCGCCCGCGAATTATGCCGTGATGCTCGTGTCCACTCTGGTGTGCCTCCTGGGAATCGGTGTTTCCTACTTGGTCTATCTGCGCCATACGATTTCCGAGCAGGGTTTCGCAAAGGGACTTCCCTGGCTCTATCGTCTCCTCTACAACAAGTACTACCTGGATGAGATCTACCTTGCGGTCATCATCAGGCCTCTCGTGCGTCTTACAAGGGCCCTCTTTTCCTTTGACCTCAGGGTGATAGACGGTGCAGTTGACGGGACTGCCAAAGTAACGATTCTCCTGAGCAGGATAAAGCGATGGATAGATGAACACGTGGTTGATGGTCTGGTGAATGGAATTGCATCTGTGACTCAGGCCTGGAGCTGGTTATTGAGAAGGGCTCAGAGCGGTTACGTTCAGCAGTATGTGATGGTAATTCTACTTGGAATTCTATTCCTGCTGGCAGTCAAACTATTCGTTTGAGGGAGTAGAAGCGTTGAGTCTGATTCTGAGACGGAGGCAAAGGGAATGAACCTACCCTTACTGACTTTGACCACATTTTTCCCTCTTCTGGGCGGAGTGATTATCCTCTTCTTTGGGAAGAACCAGGAGAAGGCTGTCAAAGCGACTGCAACCATATTCAGCGGGATCTCGCTATTTGTTTCGTTCATCGTGCTTGCCCGGTTCAATGCCGGAAATCCCGGTTTTCAACTGGTCGAGAAGGTAAGCTGGATTCCGCCAATAAACGTCTACTACTACATGGCGGTTGACGGTCTCAGCATAGTCATGGTCGTTCTTACCGCCTTGCTTTCGTTGGTCTCAATAATTGCCTCCTACGGAATCAAAGACAGGGTGAAGATGTACTTCGCCCTCTTCTGTCTCTTAGAGACCGCGATGATTGGCGTTTTTGTGGCGCTCGATTTCTTCCTATTCTATGTGTTCTGGGAGGCCATGCTCGTTCCGATGTATTTCCTCATCGGAATCTGGGGAGGGCCGAGAAGGGAATATGCGGCAATAAAGTTCTTCCTCTACACGCTCTTCGGGAGCGTGGCGATGCTTCTGGGAATACTTGCCCTTTACTTCAGCAGCGCGCCTCACACTTTCGACATGGTCGCACTGACCCAGAACCAGCTCTTCTCGCCAGGATTTCAGGTAGTGGTTTTTCTTGCCTTCTATCTTGCTTTTGCAATCAAGGTGCCTATTTTCCCGTTTCATACCTGGCTTCCCGATGCCCATGTTGAGGCACCTACCGCCGTAAGCGTCATCCTTGCAGGGGTCCTTCTCAAGATGGGGGCATATGGTCTCCTGAGAGTGAGCCTGCCGATACTTCCATCTGCGGCGCACTACTTCGCTATTCCGCTCGCGGCGCTTGCACTCGTGAACATAATCTACGGTGCGCTTGTTGCAATGGCCCAGGATGACCTCAAAAAACTTGTCGCATATTCGAGCATAAGCCACATGGGCTATGTGCTTCTCGGCATTGCATCGATGACTTCTACCGGCATGAACGGCGCCATCCTCCAAATGTTCAACCACGGCTGCATCACGGGCTCTTTGTTCTTGCTTGTGGGAGTGATCTACGACAGAGCCCACACAAGGATGATCGACGATTTTGGAGGGCTTGCGGCGAAACTTCCGGTCTATACGGCAATTATGAGTCTCGCCACATTCGCTTCGCTTGGGCTCCCGGGCCTGAGCGGATTCATAAGCGAGTTCATGGTTTTTGTCGGCGCTTTCCCGGTGTATAGAGGCATAGTGATTGCGTCAGTGCTGGGAGTCGTCATAACTGCGGGATATCTTCTCTGGATGCTCCAGAGAATGTTCCTCGGAAAATACAATGACAGGCATGGCGTGCTCCCTGATATGAGTGTAAGGGAACTCGTTACCCTCGTCCCTCTCCAAATCATCACAGTATTTGTCGGAGTCTATCCCGGACCAATAATTCACCTCATGAACACGACGGTCGTCGAACTTTCAAATTTCATGAGGCTTCATGGATAGGACGATCGAGCTCTTCCAGGACAAAATGGTTGGGAGGAACCTGTCGTGAATTTGATTGACTGGCATCTCGTCTCACCGGAGCTCTTTCTCGGATGCACGGGAATAGCCGTCCTGATGATTGACTTACTTTTGCCGGCGGGGAAAAAGGCCTTTCTCTGGTGGCTTTCACTTATTGGAATCGCCGGGGCATTTGTCATGCTGGTTGGGCTGTGGGGAGAGTCGCAGGCCACCCTGAGCGGGATGTTTGTCCTCGATCCATTCTCGCTCTTCTTCAAGGGCATTTTTCTTGTTGCATCCTTTCTTGTTCTTCTCATAACGCCCGAGCTCAAAGGGCTCGACTTGGAGACGATGTCCGAGTATTGCGCCCTTCTGCTCTTTGGCACATTCGGCTTCATGCTTGTTGCTTCGGCAGGGGATTTGGTAATGATTTTTGTGGCGATAGAGATGGGAGCAATTCCCTGCTATGCGCTTGCCGGATTCATGAGAGATGACGCTTCATCAAATGAAGCAGGCGTCAAATACTTCCTGCTCGGGGCCATATCTTCCGCAGTCATGGTGTACGGCATGAGTTTTATCTATGGCCTTACCGGTTTGACCAACCTTCTTGCCATTGAGGAAAGACTCCTCGCCGGGGGCGCGAGCTACCCTCTTCTTATGCTTGGTTCGATTCTCACGGTAGCGGGTTTCGCATTCAAGATGGCCGCCGTCCCGTTCCATATGTGGGTCCCTGACACCTACCAGGGAGCTCCGACCCCCATAACGGCATATCTTTCCGTTGTCTCCAAGGGGGCGGGCTTCGCGGTGCTTCTGAGATTCATTTTTTCGCTGAGCGGCGCCTATCAGGCAAACGGCATTGACTGGACAGGGATCATCGCCTGGCTTTCTGCGCTCAGCATGATTCTCGGAACCATTGTCGGGGTTGCCCAGACAAACGTGAAAAGGCTTCTCGCATATTCGAGCATCGCACACGTCGGATATATGTTGATCGGCGTTGCAGTGGGAGGCACGCTCGGTACTCAGAGCGTCCTCATTTATCTTACCGCCTATCTGTTCATGAGCGTCGGAGCATTCTCGATCGTGACAGCCCAGTCCAGAATAACAGGCGGTGATGACCTCGAACATTTCGTTGACCTCGGGAGACGTTCCCCGGTGATGGCCGGCCTTATGACAATATTCCTGCTTTCACTTGCGGGAATTCCCGGCCTCGCGGGTTTCATGGGCAAGCTTTATGTTTTCTCGTCAGCCATTAAGGACGGTTACATAGTGCTTGCAGTGATTGGAATTCTTACGAGCGTAGTAAGTCTTTTTTACTATGCAAGGGTCTTGAAGGCAATGTATCTTGTGAAAAGGAAGGAAGAACAGCCGCACTTCGGCATGTCAGCCCTTACTAAGTTTGCTCTGGGGATATCATTTGTATTTACGCTGTTCATTGGACTCTTTCCAGCCCAGCTCATAAGACTTACTGAAGCTTCTCTGGAACTATGGCTGGGTAGATAACCTCGCGTGGTTCGTATGGGACTCGCATTTCCTGTTATTCAGGGCATCTCCTTCGCCTGTTATCTCGTTGCTTCTTTTCTGTACATCTCTGGTTTTCTCGGAGAAGCACCGAAGAAGCACAGCCTGGCAAGCTACTTTCTGCTCGCAGGCGTCTTGCTTCAGCTCAGTCTCTTATTCCTCATTACAGGGGCCGAAAGTGCTCTTCCTCTGAGAACGGTCCGGGAGGCACTCCTGGTCGCCTCTGTCTTCATCGGCTGCTCCTACTTTCTTTTTGAGAGGGCCACGGGTGAGAAGACTGTCGGACCCTTTATTGTTCCTTTCCCCGCCATTCTCTCCTTGTCTTCACTGATTTTGTGTTTCTTCCCGCGTCCGCAGTTGGAACCAGAGGTGATCTTCACAAGTGCCTGGTTCCAGGTACATGTTCTCTTGACGCTTCTGAGCTACGCCGCCTTTGCCTTCGCATTCTCGACCGGGCTCATGTATTTCATGCTCTCACATGAAATAGCGGTGAAGAGGATGGGAAGGGTCTTTGTGCGCCTTCCATCGCTTGATTCACTCGATCACATCGGATACAGGGCAGTGTCGATAGGATTCCCGCTTCTGACCCTTGGAGTCGTGGCTGGAGGATTGTGGGCAGAAAGAGTCTGGGGCTCCTTTTTCCGCATGGAGATAAAGGAAGTGTGGACATTCGCTACCTGGATCATCTATGCCGCTTATCTCCATTCAAGACTGGCAGCGGGGTGGCAGGGGAAAAGGGCTGCGCTTCTATCAATAGTCGGATTTCTGGCGTGCATGCTCTCATTTGTCGGAGGCAGTCTCCTCCCGGGAAGGCACAACTTCTGAGAGCCGGATGCCGGCCGGAAGGATTTGAGCTGAGTATCGAATGGGACTCATACTCATAGGAATGAATCACAAGACAGCTCCCGTAGATGTAAGGGAGAAATACGCCATCGCGGAAGGGAAGTACGCTGACGTGATACGGGATCTCAAGAACGTCCCCGGGGTCAAGGAATGCGTCGTTCTTTCCACATGCAATAGAAGCGAGTTCTGCTGTCTTGCAGAGGACAATGTGGAAGTGGAACGCGCTCTTGCATCATTCATCAGAAACCTTAGCCCTGAGGTTGGCGATGGTATTTCAAAATACCTCTACTCCCATCGTGGTCGTGCTGCGGTCGAACATCTCTTCAATGTCTCATCCAGCTTGGATTCCATGGTTGTCGGAGAGCCCCAGATCCTGGGCCAGGTCAAGAGTGCATACTTTATCGCAGAGGATTCCGGCGGAACCGGTCCGATAATGAACAGACTCTTCAGACAGTCTTTCGAAGTCGGTAAGAGGGTGAGGACAGAGACTGAAATAGGGGCTTATGCTGTCTCGGTGAGCTCCCTTGCAGTAGAGCTGGCAAAGAAAATACTCGGCAATCTCTCCGGCAAGAAGGGGATGATCATAGGCGGCGGAGAGACGAGTGAGCTAACGCTTAAGTCTCTGGTAGATAACGGAGTCCGCGATATTTACGTTGCGAACAGAACTCTGGAGAAATCCGAAGAGCTTGCAAAGGAAGCCGGCGGGAGAGTGGTAGAGTTCTCCAGAATTGAGGAAGCCCTTGCCGAGGTTGACATTGTCATTTCTTCAACCGGTGCCCCGCACTACGTGCTCAAGAAAATGCAGCTCCAGAATGTGATGCAGAGAAGGAAGAACAGGACCATCTTTATCATTGATATCGCTGTCCCCCGAGACGTAGACCCCGGGTGCGCCGGTATATACAATGTTTTCCTCTACAACATTGATGACCTCAATGCAATCGTTACGCTGAACAGGGAAAAGAGGGAAAGAGAAGCTGAAAAGGCAAAATCGATTGTTGCGGAAGAAACTCTTCGATTTGAAAGATGGATGGAAGGGTTTCAGGCAGTGCCGACAATATCTCTTCTGAGATCAATGCTGAGTGAAGTTAAAGACAAAGAGCTCTCAGGACTTTTTTCCCAGCTCGGGACGGCAAGTGAAAGGGAGAAAAAGCTCGTCGAGGATTTTGCGACAAGTTTCTTGAACAAGATTCTCCACAAGCCCACCGTTAGACTTAAAGGTAGTGCTGATCCCGGGGAAAGAGAGAAGCTTGCAGATGCAGTGAGATATCTCTTCGATCTGAACGACGATACCGAAGAAAAAAAGTGACCCGCCTCCGCGAGAAGGCGGGTCAATATTCTGCAATTTAGATTTCTTAACTCTTGGCGGCCTTCTTGGGCAGGGGGTGCACTATCTTTGCCCAGGCAGTCTTCGCGTCGAATTTCTTTGCAGTTGGACTTTCCGGGTTGTGGCACTTGGTGCAAAGGGCGATCTTTCCCTCGTCAGTCCTGTGAACAACAAGCGCTTTTTCCTTCGCTTTTGCCAGGTCCCTCATTACAAGCTTGTAACCGCCTCCGGGGCCATGACATGTCTCGCAGACGACGCCGTCTGAGGCAAGAAACTTCGCCTCCTTGAGGTCGGCCTTGACATCAAAGGCGGTAACATGGCACTTCAGACATTTGTCACTCTTCTGGGCGTCCGCGATTCCCTTTGCCGTGGCTATCTTCTTTGCCTCCGGTGTTGCAAGAACTGTGAATGCAGTCGCGTGAGGAGACGCGCTCCAGATCTTGTAGGCAGGCAGGTGACACGGCTTACATCCCGCGGCACCAACGTACTTGAATTGCGGGGCCTTCGCCTTCTCAGCCTGCTGGGAGAAGAGAACGACCGGGAAAAGCGCACAAAGAGCGACTACAACACCAAGAACAAGAAGAATACGCGCCATGAAGGCCTCCTTTCCTGCCAGGTTGCTGGAATTTCTCCTCATTGAACTCGAAATTCTCGCGCCCTGCTTCGGGCGGTTCATCAAAAACCAAGGTCAAACTCTAGCCCGCTTGCAGAGTCCTGTCAAGATATTTCAGAAGAACGTTTGGCCATACCCGGGTCCTCACTGAAGGATGAAGAAAGGATCGGGGGCTGTAGGATGAGCTCCTCACCGAACCCGGGGAAGCGCCGTGCTGGACATCCTACGTGTTTTAGTGTTATCATGCCCTGACGTTCATTTAGGGATGTGACCATAAGACTTCTTCAACGCAGGAGCTCCGATGACTGTTTTTCTTTCGACAAGGAGCTCCCTTATTGTAAAAGAACCCTGACTAATACAGCTGCAGAAACGGACAAGGACAAAAGTTGTGAAAGACGAACTCTCGTCAATGGACGAACCTAAGGAAGAAGAAAGCACGACGAAGCCGGAAGTTAGTGCCGGCGGCGGGCCGGCAAGCACAATCTGGGATTCATTCTCATCCCTGAGGCTTGCCATAATCCTCCTCATCATCCTGGCCGTTGCCTCGCTTTTTGGCGTCATCATCGGGGAGTTTGTTCGCCAGGGTGCTCCTCCCGAATACTACATAGAAAGGTACGGCCTTTCGAAATACAGACTCCTCAAGGCGGTTGGATTGATAAACCCCTACGGCTCATTCTGGTATCTAGCGACTCTTGTTCTTCTCAGCGTCAATGTTCTCGTCTGCAGTCTAAAGAGACTGGGTCCGGCCTGGAAGTCGGCATTCTCGCTCTCATTCAGGGATTCAGAGGCCGAGATGAGAGCCCTCAAGATAAAGGGGGAGGCGGAGCTTTCTGCTTCTCTTGACGATGCCGGAAGACTTGTTGCCTCAGAACTGAAGAGAAGGGGGTACCGCCGTCTGGCCACGAAAAGGCCCGAAAAGGAGCCTGGGATAGTCACTATATCGGCTTCAAAGGGCGGGTTGGGAAGACTTGGCTTCGTCGTGACTCACACGGCCATGCTCCTACTCCTGATTGGCGGAATAATCGGCTCCGTGGCCGGGTTCAGGATCACAAAGTACGGGACGCAGGGAGAATTCATAGATGTTCCCGATAGGGAGTTCAAAGTACGAGTTGACTCTGTCTGGCTCGTTCTCAGCGAGAAACAAGAAATCAAAGACTATCATTCGAAACTGACTGTGATCGATGGGGGCAATCCCGTTCTTACAAAGGTAATAGAGGTTAACGACCCGCTCCAGTATCGCGGAATAAGTTTCTATCAGAGTGATTTTCCTGAGGACCCGAGAAGGATTGAGAGGGCGCAGATCAATTTCTCAGTTGCGGGAGGCAAGGGCAAAGAGGGGAGCATCCTTGCGGAATTCCAGCGTCCGGTTTTGATTGAAGGCACCCCTCTTTCGGTAAAGGTAGATGATTTCGTGGCCGACTTCGTCATTGATCAAGGTGTCGTGACCTCTCGTTCGACTGAGCACAGAAATCCAGCCGTCAAGCTTTCTATCTACGAGAATGGGAAGTACATCTCATCCAGATGGCTCTTTGCGAATTTCCCCGATTTCCACGGAAACCAGGGCGAGAAGTATAGTTTCAGACTCGAAAGTTATATGCCTGCATTCAAGACAGGACTCCAGGTCGCCTACAATCCGGGGAGAGGCCTCATCTGGTCTGCAATCTTTCTCGGAACCTTCGGGATATTCGTTTCATTCTACATTTATCACAAGAGAGTCTGGGGCTACGTGGTAAGAACTGCCGGCGACGCGAAAACCAAGGTCATTGTTGGCGGAGTATGCAACAAGAGCACATCCGGACTTCGGAATGAGATCAATCGCATTGTGGATTCACTCAATAAATTGTAGGAGGACAGGATGGCGAATGACATAACCTTTTTCTGGCTCTGTTTCTGGGTCTATCTCTTTGCCTTCGTTCTCTACGTTTTCTACATTCCATTTGAAAAGAAGTTCTTGAGCACATTTGCGTCTGGGCTCATGGTCTTGGGCTTCATTGCTCATACGGTCGCACTTCTTCTCAGGTGGAGAAACGCCGGTCATGCTCCGTGGACCAACATGTACGAGTACGTCTCGCTTATTGCGTGGTTCGTCGTGGCGGGATACATGATCCTCCTCTTTCTGATGAGAAAGCCCATCATTGGTGCATTCGTCGCTCCCGTCTCCTTCCTGTTGATGGTGAGCGCTTCCATTCTTCCGAAGGAACCGCAGCAGCAGCTCATGCCGGCTCTCCAGAGTGTGTGGCTCAAGATTCATGTTTCCGTTGCGGCTGCAGGTGAGGGGGCATTTGCAGTTGCGTTCGCATCAAGTATACTGTTTCTCTTGAAGAGCGGCCTGAAACCGGGGAAAGGGTTAATATCAAGACTTCCTTCCGCCGATGTTCTGGATGATGTGAGCTACAAGTCAATCTCAATCGGCTATCCCCTGTTTACGGTCGGCGCAATGTTTGCCGGTATGATTTGGGCCTACAAGGCATGGGGAAGTTTCTGGGGGTGGGACCCGAAAGAGGTAAGCTCACTTGTTGTTTGGGCGATCTATACCGTCTATCTCCATACACGCTACGTTATGGGATGGAAGGGGAGAAGGTCGGCAGTAGTTGCGATAATCGGTTTTGTCATGGCTATTCTCACCTTTTTCTCGAATCTCATACTCGGCGGGCTTCATTCCTACACCTAGTGCACCGTAACATAAATAAGTTGACATTGACATTGCCCCAGAACGGTGCA
>JASEGR010000087.1 GCA_030017955.1 Candidatus Eisenbacteria bacterium | reverse complement strand
TCCCGAGGACGATGGCACTCTTTTTTCAGTAAACGCGTGCATAATTCAGGCTAGGCCTGCTCAGAGAAGCAGTGAGAAGAGGCGTGCGTCAGGCAAGGGTCTTCGGCATCACATTGCCTTGTTGTTGTCTGCCAAAGGAATACGAATGGCCTGTTGGGGAGAATGAGAAGCCAAGGCTATTCGCAGAATTGAAGATTGAGAGTTGCCGCGATGTGTTTTGGTCAATTTAGAGAGAACATATAACAATGAGTATGTTTCAGGGAATAGTAAGACAATTCCTCTTCAAGCTAACAAGAACCAGGAACCAGACAATTCTGAAGCTTTTCTGGAACTACAGAGCAAAGGACATCCATCAGACTTGGGGTGAAGACAGTAGTGATTATTCAACTGTTGAGAAAGTAATAGAAATGACTGTTCCAGCAACGATCCTCGATATCGGTTGTGGTAGCGGAAGGCTTTTCCCTGTTTACGAAAAAATGGGAATCAAGAAAGTTGTTGCACAAGATATTGCCGCAAGTGCGGTGAGGCTCTGCAAAGAAAGATTCCCAAATCTCAACTACGATTATGAGACGAAAGATATACTGAAACTCGAATATCCAGAACAGTACTTCGATTTGATAATTTCAAATAGGGTTCTTTCAGCAGTGCTGCCCGAGAGATTGGAGTCGACACTGAAGCATTTGTCAAAACTTGCGAGAAACATCTATCTAAACGAAC
Organism: Candidatus Eisenbacteria bacterium; assembly: GCA_030017955.1. NCBI lineage: Bacteria > Candidatus Eiseniibacteriota > Candidatus Eiseniibacteriota bacterium. The sequence continues at coordinate 9,854 of JASEGR010000087.1, read as the reverse complement.
TAAGCGATTCTGATGATACGGGTTCCGTATCTTCGTATTGGTTCAAGCATGATTACAGTGCATTGAGCACGAGATTCGGTTTTGAGATTTTGCAGCAAGGCAAGATTAGCAAGCAAAGCTGGTTTCTATTTGGCAGGAAGTGATTCCTGATCCTCAATCGGGATACCCCCTGTAACTTGACGCGCAAGTAGAGTTGCAGTCGGCAACAATTGGTGATAATCTTCGATGTCTCAGTGGTCTTTTGGAGTGTTCAAAAGCTGTGAAATCCGATGCGCTCAAAGAAATCGTAAGGAAGGTCGTCGAGGAAGTGCTCACGGACGCGGAACCATCTGCGCGGGCCGGGCAGGCTGTATGTGAAAAGACCTCTGCCCTCGGGTCCGGGAAGAAGCTCACGACCGTTGCACTTGGCTCTGACCATGCTGGCTATCCCCTTAAGAAGAAGCTGAAAACGTTTTTGCTTGAAGATATGAACTGTTCTGTTATAGACTGCGGCACCAACAGTGCGGATCCGGTCGATTATCCGGACATCGCCCTTCAGGTAGCGCTCTCCGTCGCTGAAGGAAGATGCCAGCGCGGGATTATGATCGATTCTGCCGGCATTGGCTCTTCTGTCACAGCAAACAAGGTGAAAGGAATAAGAGCTGCACTCTGTCACGATGTCTTTACTGCAACCACATCCAGGGAACATACGAATTCCAACGTCCTCACACTTGGCTCAAGGGTTCTCAATCCCGGCCTCGCAAAGCAGGTCGTGCGGGTTTGGCTCAGGACTCAATTCTCCGGCGGCAGACACCAGAAGCGCCTGGACAAGATTGACAGGTTTGAAGAGAATCCCAGGTGAGGGCGACATTGATCATCAAACCATTGGCGATCGTCAGTGGGCTGGAGTGACCGAGCATTGGTATCATCAATCCTTGACCCGGAAAGTGAAGTATGATAAATTCTTGTCGATGTTGATTGTGGGTTGCAGGTCGAGCGTCACTGATTGCGGATTGAGTTCAAGTCGTGAAGCGGGATTTAGCCAAAAGGTGTAGTCAGCATCCCACGCCTTCGAACGGAGCTTGGCGATATGATGTCCAGCAGACTTAGATTGATCCTCGGCATGGCAATAATCCTCACAGCCTTTCCCCGGATTTCATTCTCTGAGACTCCAGGCACTCTTCGCGGCAGAGTGACGGACACAGTAACCGGGCGGCCGCTCCCGGGCGTAAACGTTGCCATAAAGGAGCTCGAAATCGGCGCTCTCACCGCCGAAGATGGAATCTATCTGATAGCCAGGGTCCCGCCTGGAACATACACAATTCTCGTAAGAATGCTCGGCTACACTCCAATAACAAAAACAGCCCTAAGAATCGAGGCCGGCCTCCCTACGATACTCGAAGTTAACATGACGGAGACGGTCGTCTCGCAAGAGAAGGAAACCAACGTCATTGCCGAGAGACCTCTGGTTGAGGTCAAAGTCCCCTCGACGGTCCGGAGCGTGACCGGAAGGGACATCCAGCAGATGTCGGTTCAGAGCGTGGTTGATCTTATCGGGAGACAGCCCGGCGTTTCGAAAGTTGATGAAGAGATACACATAAGAGGCGGAAGAGTGGATGAAGTTGCCTACTATCTAGAGGGAGTGAGGGTCAGGGATCTTATTGGAGGCACATCAGGGGCTGAGAACGTTGGCTCACGCTCGGTGGCTGAGATGAACGTTATCACGGGCGGCTTCAATGCAGAATACGGTGAAGCCCTCTCCGGGATTGTTGAGGTGAAGACGAAGGAGGGCGGGAAGGATTATCACGGTCTTGTTCTCTACACGACGGACCATCCCGGCCTTTTCGACTACTTCAACTCCGACCAGATAAACGTGCAGATCGGCGGACCTGAGCCGATTCTCAAGAGAGTGATTTCACCGTTCGGTCTCGAAGTTCCGGGGCAGCTTACCTTTTTCCTTGATGCTTCCACCAGTCTCAGCGACACGTATCTGCCGGGCATAAGAAGCCTCCCAGGCAATAAGAAACTGAGACCAAATTACGTGGATGAGACGCCGTGGGGCGATCTCCGGTACGGGAGCTTTCTTACGCCAAGACAGGACAACAAGTGGATGGGTTCAGGCAAGCTCGTGTGGAAACCCTCGGTGAACAAGAAGTTCGAACTTTTCTACAGCAAGATGATCGGCATCGATCAGGGCTTTTCGGAATTCGACATAGGAGACATTACCAGAACGACGACCGGATATGCGTGGGAGTGGAGTAGGAGAATGGATCATTATCAAACAGTCACGCAGGATAGAAACATTACGACTCTGACTTTCACGCAGGGACTCGGGAGGACTGCTTATCATGTGTTGCGCCTCTCAAGGGTCTTCTCTTCTAATCATAGGGACGTGGCCGGGAAACTCTGGTGGGAGTATGAGAAGCCCCATGATGAAGATCTCCCGGACAGCTTGAACAGTCCCTACTTCTACGATACGGGCGATGCTCCGGACTGGCGAGACAGGTACGGTGAAACCTACACCGGAAGCTGGACTCTGGCCAAGAGATTCCCGCCAAATCACAACTTGAAGACCGGGATCGAGAGCTCTTTCGAGAACGTTCAGTACATAAGCATAAGATACCCTTGGGCAGGAAGCTCGCCCCTAGGCGAACAGTTTGACCTCTTTCATGTTTATCCTGCGACCGGCGCCCTCTACGTGCAAGACCAGTTCGAGTTTGAGGGTCTTGTCGGCAACGTGGGAGTCAGATACGACTACTGGTTTCCGGGAAAACAGCTCGAGCGGGCTGTTGCGAACTTGGAGAGTCAGACAATTACTCCGTTCATAAGGGAAGGTTTCTACCGCGATACAAAAAAGGTATTCGGTGAAAGAATGAAGACGCGTACATCCCCCCGCCTTGCAATCTCCTTCCCCATAACTGAGAGCGATAACCTGTTCTTCAATTATGGAAGATTTTCCCAGAGACCTACGTATTATTACGTCTATTCGAAGATGAGCGCCGCATCGACTGAGAAATATCCAAGAATCGGAAATCCAAACTTGAATCCCGAGGTCTCGGTTCAGTACGAGCTCGGAGCCAGGCGTCTCTTTGGACAGAGTATTGGCGTGAACGTTGTCCTTTTCAACAAAGACATCTATGACTACCCGACTGCTGCGACTGTCAAGGAAGGGTATTTCATCTACAGAAACGTTGACTATGCCAGGTCACGCGGCATCGAAATAGAGCTCAAGAAGAGGAGGATTGATCGCATCTCGGGCTCGATCGACTACACTTATTCTCTCGCGACCGGGAAAAGCTCGGATCCCAGCGCGGCCGCACTTGTCAGGGAACTCGGTGGGAATCCACAGGAAAGCGAGCTCGGAGAAGTGTTCATGTGGTGGAACAGACCTCACAAGCTTTCCTTGGGCTTTGACTACAGAGTCTCCAGCAAGGAGAAGGAAGTGAAGGTTCTCGGCTTGCCATTCTTCTCAGGCTGGGGCTTTAACCTCTATGGTCTCATATGGTCGGGCCGCGCCTACACGCCGGTCAATTTGAAGTACGAGGAGCTTGCTGAGAAGTATTCAAAGAACGGACGGTTCGAAGTGACGTGGGACCTGAGGTTCGAGAAGGAACTCCCGAAGAATTTCCGGCTCACCTTCCAGGGGTGGAACATCTTCAATGAAAGAACCGCGGTCAGGCTTGATCCGGTTACCGGCAAGCCATATAAGCTCGGCGAAGGAAGCTTGGTGACCTACACGAGGTATCAGGAAGCACAGTATAGTGACCCTTCACTTTCCGGCAGGCCAAGGAACTTCAAACTAGGCATAGAGTGGGACTGGTGAGAAAACACATCGCTTCGCTCTTCTTGAGCTTCGGGATTCTCCTCACGGGGATAATTTCAATTCTCCTTCTGGCCGTCTCTCCCGCTGAGCTTCTTGCTCAAACCAATCTAGGAGGCCAGAGGTCCGGCACTTCGAGCGGTACATTCCTTAAGATACCTGTGGGTGCCAGGGCTTCGGCGATGGGAGGCGTATTTGTCGCGATTGCCGACGATGCGAGTGACATGTCGTGGAACGTGGGCGGGCTGACCAATCTCACCAAGCCAGAGGTGCTCGTAACAAGAATAGAGTGGCCGGCAGATATTATTTACGACTACGTCAGTATCGTCTATCCGGTCATTTCCATGAATAGCGCCTTCGGCATCCAGGCGGGGACGCTTAGAACCGATCTCCTCGAGACGACCGAATACTATCCGTACGGCACAGGAAGAACTTTTGGTTTCAACGATACTTACGTGGGAATTGGCTTTGCGAGAAGATTTACGGATAAGCTCTCGATCGGCGTGGGAGCCAAGTATCTCATCGAAGAGCTCGGGACAGAAGTCGGCGGCCCGACCTCCGGCGCCTGGCTTCTCGATGTCGGCACAGCATACCGTGTGGGGTTCCAATCCTTGAGGATGGCAATTGTCTTGAGCAATTTTGGCCCACAGCTCAGACCTTCGGGGAGTTACGACTTTGGAGGCCGGACCTTTGGCTACCAATCATTCTCGCCTCCTACGACATTCAAGTTCGGAGCAGCAATGGATCTTCTTCAGAACAGCTTCTACAGACTTACGTCTTCTGTCGAGCTGCATCATCCCGCTGACAACGCCGAGACCATCAAGGCAGGCGGAGAATTGACGTTCTCGGACAATCTTGCCTTTAGGGCCGGCTATGATTTCAACTCCGACACTCCTGCGTTCTCGTTTGGCGGAGGGATCAAGGCAGGCATGGGGTTTGCGAGAGGAAGCGTCGATTACGCATTCAGAGACGCAGGGCTCTTCGGGAAGATAAGCCAGTTTTCGGTCTCACTCTCTTTTTGATGACATCTTATGGCTCAGACCAAAGGGAAGACTAGCAGATTCATGAAACTTGAGCATCTCGCGGCGTCCGTGCTCATACTCGGTGTCCTCGTTGTGGGCTGCGGGCACAAGATGAGTCTTCCCCCCCCTCCCGAGGCTGCGCCAATTCCCGGAGATGTTTACACCTGGCTTGGAGAGTGGGATGGCCTCTCCAAAGTGTCAGATATCCTTCTTACAAGACACGCACCGGGGGCAAGCCTCATAGCGGTGGGAGACAGCTTGAAGGCCGTTGCCTTCTACCCGGGTTCCGTGAGCGCATCGAAGAATCCAAAGGTAAATCCGTCGGTTGACTTCTCTTCATCCGGTCTATTGAGCCCGAAGCTTATAGCAGAAGGAAGTAATGGCGACATCTACATCTATGATGAGGGCGACACCACGATAAAGAAATTCGGTAGGACCGGTGGGGCCGGCACGTGGAGTTTCCGGGATACGACTTCATGGGTATCCGTGGTGGGAATTGCTGTTGATGACAGCGGCAATGTTTTCGTCGCCGATGAAGTGCGTAAAACCGTGAAGAAATACAGCTCCAGCGGCTACGACCTCGGGATATGGACCGATCAGGGCTTGGGCGATGGCTATATCGGGAAACCCTCCCAGCTTTACTACGATGGACAAGGGCTTCTGATTGCTGACAAAGGCGACGGCATCTACCCGCCGCGGGTGATCAAGATAAGGACAGATATCCCGAGAACCGGCACGATTACGGCGGTCAAAGAGGCAGAGGGAAAAGCGCTGTTGGATCCATCGGACGTTTACGCGGACAAAGTCTTCAATATCTATGTTGCTGATACAGGGAACAATCGCGTGCTCAAGCTTACTCCGTATGGGGTCTTTGAGAAGGTTGTCAATTCTTATATCCCTCCGACGGCCACAGCTGTGAGCAACGTGATCGCCATTACGGCGAGCGAGAACCGGGTTCACATGGTTGATAAGGCAGCCAGCAGGGTTGTTATCTATGAGTACAAATAGTAAGCCACTCATCGCAGCTTTTTCTTTTCTCTTCTTGTTCTCTGTTCTTGCGGGTACTGCGTTATCGAAGGGGCTTCCTCCGAGAAGCAGTGACCACAATTCCTCCAAGAATGTGGAGCCCTACAGACTTACTTTCACCCCAAGCGACTCAGTTATTGCCGACGAGAAAACAACATCGCTGTCAAAAGTCTGCCTTGCTGTCACAAACTATGGTTTTTTTGGAAACAATTTCAGAAGCAGGGCACCATCGTTTGAATATCCGTGTGGCTCCGGCATCGACCACATGGTAAGAGGCGGAATCTGGATTGGGGGATTCAACACGGACATTGGAGAGACTCTGGTGTCGACCTCGACTGTTGATGGCTACGCAGGTGGCTCCCCAATAGCCGCCTGCGAATTCACTCCCCATCCTGACACAACTGCTCTTCATGAAAGGTCCACTCTTCCGCACAGCAAATACTATGTTCCAACTGGCCCAGACAGCGCAATTTCCGAGCAGGATTTCATCGCCAAATACAGCGATATTCCTGGCTTCACGAAGCCGGGCGGCGAAGATCACGTACCTCTCAAAGTCGACGTCAGACAGGAGACTTATTGTTGGAGCTTTAAACGCTACAACGCCTTTGTCCTCGTAAGGCTCTTCATCAAGAACATATGCGGCAGCGGCTGCTTCTTAAAAGATGTTTATGTCGGCCTTTACTCGGAACTTGCATCGGGTTACAAGCCAGAGTACCCGACATGGCCTACGAGCGGATGGTATGCGAAAAAGGACATAGAATACTCTGACAGTCTCAGTCTTTGTTTGGAACACCACTACCAATCGGAGGATGGGCTCCAGCGCGCAACAAGCTGGTCAGGAATACAGTACCTGGGTTCGACAGGAAGCCCACCGAGCGACACTCTCCAGACTGTTTCTTTCAACTGGTGGACCTGGAGACCCGGTGCAACTGACAAGGATACTGACGTCGAGAGATATCGGTTAATGTCCAATGGAGAAATCGACGACGCAAGTGGAGTGGAAGCCAATCAACGCTGCCCCACCTGCGACCCAGTTTGCAGAGATGTTGACTGTGACCCTGTCCAGCTCATTTCAGTAGGTCCATTCAAGGAGATAGGACCAGACTCAACAATAGTCGTTTGCTTTGCCTTTGTTGCCGGTGATAACAGAGCGGATCTGATCAAGAATGCGGCATGGGCGAAAGAGGTCTACAACTCTGATTTCGTTACCTACACCCCGCCGCCCTCACCGCGGCTCAAGATATTTCCGAGGAAAGGTGAGCTTGTCCTGAGGTGGGACAACAGTTCCCGCAGATACAAAGATCCGAAGAGTGGGAAGCAGGATTTTGAGGGATTCAGGATCTATGAAAGTAAAGACAATTTGAGTTTCAACCTCATCAAGGAGGTCGATCTGGCAACTGACACAATTGCCTATAACACGGGGCTTGATGAGATCGACCTCAGGGGGGACTCGCTTTTTGTCATAACCCCGACCGATGCTTTTTGGTGCCAGTACGGCTACACGCTGGGCGGCCTCAAGGATGGGTTCAAGTACTGGCTGGCAGTGACTGCATTTGACACGGGCGAGATTGATGTGCAGAGCCTTGAGTCTGGACTCGCTTTCAACAAGACATTGGCGATTCCGGGGCCGGCACAGGATGAGAGAGGTTCGAAGGTGGTGGTCTTCCCGAACCCTTACAGGGGAAGAGCGGCCTGGGATGGGACGCTTACGAGAGACCGATTCATCTGGTTTGCTAACCTTCCGCCGAGGGCTCAGATCAACATCTATTCGCTTTCAGGCGACCTCATCGACACCATAGATTTTGACGCTGCAACCTATGCTGCCCAGAACGCCAGGGGAGTCGTGAATCCCGGGGGACAGATTCCGTCAACTGACGAGGGCCTGCCCAAACTTTCGGGGAGCATGTGTGCCTGGGATATGTTAACAAGCTATGATCAGATCGTTGCCACAGGACTATATATCTTCTCGGTAAAGGACAAGGACACCGGGAAAGTTGAGCTTGGGAAGTTCCTGATACTCAGGTAGAAAAGGAGTTTGCATCAATGAAGCACTCCGGGAATGAGAGTTGGGAGAGAGATTTGACTGCGCATGCCAGAAGAACCATTCGGCTCAAAGGTCTCTCGGTTGGACTACTCCTTGTTATCAGTCTTTCTCTGGCACTTATCCTTGTATCTTGTTCAAAGAAAGGCTCGCGCATTTTTTCCCTGGGAATTCATCCCAAGACCTATCTCTTCCTTTCCATTCCTGATTCAGTGAGCACTGACTCTCTCCACATCCAGCTTTACAGGCAGGTCATTCACTGGTGGGGTGAAGATCAGGACGGCGAGGTCGTGGGGTACTACTGGAGGTGGGAGTTTGACCCGGCGTGCACAGAGTGTCCTGATTCCCTTGAGACGTGGCATTTCACCACACTAACTTCGGATACCTTCTGGGTGCCGGTTCCACACCAGCGGGCAAAGCACACGTTCTACGTAAAGGCCGTGGATAACGAGGGGCTTGAAGATCTTTCGCCTCCACACCACGCGTTCTACCTGAAGAACTCATCACCCTCAATCGTGCTCCGGGGGTCTGAGGATGGCGCTATTGCGTTGCCCGACACTTCATTCCCTGTCCTTACGGTTTTCTGGTCGGCAACGGACCCGGACGGGGACAACACTGTGAAGTACGTAAGGTTGTGGCTGGAATCCGGGGGCAAGAGGTATGGCGTGAAGCTTGCTGATGCCAAGACAGGAAGCTACACGTTTGTACCGGCGGACTTCGTTGACTCAAGCGGTGTCAGTCATGATGGCACAACGACTTTGTATGCCCAGGCAATTGACGACGGGACATCGGAGAGCTCAGTAGTGTCACGCTCATGGAACGTGAAGCGAATATCGGGAAGGGTTCTTCTTATTGACGACCTCCCAAACAATGTCCCGAATTACTCTGTCCAGTACGATAATTTCTACAGGACTCAAATCTACACAGCCACATCCGGGGCCTATTCACTTCTTGACGTTGGCTTGATTTCTCCTGCTGTTCCAGGTGCCGGTGAGTTTCGCTCGGCGGATGAGGCCTACGCCCTTCTCTCTCAGTTCGAGAAGTGCGTCTGGTACACCGACGTCAGGCGCTCGAGATCAACCTCCTTGGCCAGGGCCGAAAGCGCAATAGGGAAATACCTTAGGGCTGGCGGAAAACTTCTTCTTATCAGTGGCAACGCAGTCGCCTCAAGCCTGGACCAAAGCGGGGAAAGTTACACATGGAGAGGCAGTCTTACCGCGAACTTTGCATCTGAGTTCTGTAACGTCAAGTTCCGTGGGGTAGGCCATGCGGCCAACGTTTACTACAATAACGACACATACTACACCAATCCCGTAAGCATCCAATCGACGAATTTCACTGTCCTTGCGGGCAAGAAGATTTTCGGATGGACGCTGCCGATTACCTCATGGTACCCCGACCCGACCGATTCAACGGGGACCGTGCTTCCTCCTGGCATACACGTGATGAATTGCCACTACTGGCCCGATTCGGTGGATGCTGCCAAGCTGACGGACTCTCGAAGACCACTCTACTTCATGAGATACCGGGACGTTTACGGGGGAACGAGCCAGAGCTCAGTACGCATGGTCATCGCTTTTGCAAGAGACGACTTGCCTAATGATGGCAAGCTGGTCTTCGCTGGTTTTCAGGTATCAAGGGCTTCCACAGCCATCATGACCAAACTCCTCCATGAAGTAGACATAAACTAGTGTCGTGTCCCGGAAGTTCCTTGTCTATGTCTTTGCCCAGGGACACGACACTTTCATAGGGGCGACAGCCCCTGTGAAAGTGCTGGGGCACCGCACAACAAGTTCGCGAATTTATGTGACACAGCACTAGGACCTCCCCCCGGGAAGTCCTGGCCCCAATCTATGCCCTCCGTTTCAACGCATCTGTGTTGCTGCGCGATTTCGCTGCCGGGCACTCAGATGTTGAACGTCAATTGTTTTTCCCGTTGGCGACAATTAGAATTCCCGTTTTTTCG
>JASEGR010000086.1 GCA_030017955.1 Candidatus Eisenbacteria bacterium | reverse complement strand
GCATACAGCAGGCACGTCTATATGTCAAGATATTAATGACGCACTACACTAGCAATTCGGCCCGAAATCCGCCTCGTAGGCCTTCGCCAGCTTCTGATCCCAGCCGTCGAGTGCCGCCAGCTTCCCAAAGAAAAACCGCAGAACCTTCGGCTCCTGTACGAATTTAAGCCCGCCGATGAGATCGCGGTGCTTATACAACCAGGTTAGCCGGTCAACGGCGTATTCGATTTGCGACAACGAGTACACACGTCGCGGAACCGCGAGTCGCGCCAATTCCAGGTCGGCATATACTTCCTTGCCTTGCGCGTCCCGGTCCATCGAAATTGTTCCTCTCTCCATGCTTCTCACACCCGAAGCGATGTAGATGGCAGCAGCCAGCGCACCTGCCTGATATTGGCTCTGCGGCAGATGCGGCACGAAGCGCTTGGCATCGACGTGACATGCTAATCCTCCTGCCGGCGTCACCACGGGCACACCATTCTCGAGCAGTCTCCCGACAAAGTATTCGATGAACTGCGGTGAGATGCCCGCCACATTGATGTCGGTCATTTCCCTGAGGCCGACAGCCATGGCCTCAATCTCTTTGGTTGACATACCGCCGTAAGTGGAAAACCCTTCGTACACGGGCAGCCAATCCAGCAGCCGGTCGTAGTATTCCTTCTTGTTCGTGGCAATCATACCGCCTCTTACCGACGTGCTCTTGCGTGCAGAGAGATAGAAGATGTCCACGTAGCTCATCATCTCCTGGATAATCTCTTTGATGGACTTATTCGCATATCCCTCTTCCCGCATCTTAATGAAATATGCGTTCTCGGAGATCAAGCTGCCGTCGAATACGAGTGGGATCTTATGCTTCGTCGCCATTTCCTTCACTTCGCGGAGGTTCCGCAGGGAGAAGGGCTGTCCGCCGACTAGATTGGTGGTTGCCTCCATTCTCACAAAAGGAATCTTCTCCACGCCGTACTTCTTTATGCAGTCGGCAAACTTGTTCAGGTCCAGGTTGCCCTTAAACTGGTTGGTGCTTTGCGTCTTCAGCATCTCATCGGTGTAGATTTCCAAAACGGTCGCACCCGCCAGCTCAAAATGAGCCTTTGTGGTGGTGAAGTGGTAGTTCATCAGAACCACGTCGCCGGGTTTGACAAAGACCTTAGCCAGAAGATGTTCTGCTGCCCTGCCTTGATGCACAGGCATGGTGTAGTCGAATCCCAGTATTTCCTTCACCGCGTCGGCCAGCTTATAGAAACTTGCGCTCCCCGCGTATGCATCATCCGAAACCATCATGGAAGCAAGCTGGTTGTCGCTCATTGCGTTGGTTCCGCTATCGGTGAGCATGTCGAGAAAGATATCTCTGGTCCGCAGCAGGAAAGTGTTATAGCCCGCTTCCGCCATGGCCTTTACCCTTCGCCCGACCGGCTCAAGATATGTCTGCTGCACGATTCTGACCTTGTGCATTTCAACCGGAAGTGTTTTGCCGTTAGAGAGCTTGATGTTCATTTTTTGTTGCTCCTCCTTCAATCAATGAGTGAGACCTCGAATACCGTGCGGCCAATTCGAACAGGATACACGTATCGTCAATGAGATAACCGCTCATGTTTTGCAGCCGTTAGATTGCCGACAATGAATCGGCTTTCATCCGCGTACTCGCAATTGACCATTAGAACCAGAAATGTGTGACTCTTCCCGGCAATGTGGCTGCCAACCACACCTGACCACCCCCTTTGTCCGATTGACTATCCAAAAACCTGTGCAGACTCGCGACACTGCATTTATCTGGCGCCACACGTCAGCGGCACATCGCTGCCCTGAGCCATCGCATCTAGGCCTTGATCATCACCAGGATCATCTTGAATCTCGTCACTGCTCTCAAGGCATGCGACTTGTTGGCGGGAAGTCTGAGCATCTCCCCGGCCTTTACCAGGTTCGGCTGGCCTGATATGAAGATCTCTGCCTGGCCATCGACCACCAGAACGAGCGCATCGAACGGAGCCGTGTGCTCGCTAAGCCCTTCGCCTTTGTCGAAAGCAAATGCCGTGACCGTGCCCGCCGGTTTCTTAACGAGGGTGCGACTTACCACAGTTCCGGCCTGGTATTGGACAAGGTCCGCCTGGCCGACAACTCCAACGAGTTCACTCGCAGCATCCATCTCACCCTGCATGCGCAGCTCCTTTTCCCATCATTGGTGCGTTTCCACAAGTAAGGGATTGAATGTCGCAGCTCCCGGCGTCAGAGAACCGGGAATGAGTCTTCCCTCCTCAAGCCGAAAGAGCTTTATCCCTTCGCAGGAAACAAAACTACCTGGTTCACAGGTAGCGAGAATAGTCGTTCCGTTTGCAGACATCCTGAAAAAGAGTCTGAGAAAACTCTCACACTCACTCCTTCCGAGCCCGGAAAACGGCTCGTCCAGAAGAAGAAGTCTCGGGGATCTCACCAACGCCCTTGCCACCGCGACTCGTTTCTTCTCGCTGAAGGAAAGCTCGTGCGGGAATTTTTTCTCCATTCCGGAGAGTCCGGCCTGGGATAATGCTTCAAGCGAAAGGGTTCTCGCCTCCAAAGGTTTTCTCCGCTCAATCATGAGTGGAAGCATCACGTTCTCGAGCACATTTCTGTCTTTAAGAAGCTTTGCCTCCTGAGGCAGCATCCCGATTCTGCTTCTGATACGGCTTATTTCTTTTCGTCTTATTCCCGGGCTCTTATAGCCCAGAATCGTGACGGACCCCTCTGAAGGGAATTCCTCCACAAGGGCGAGTCTGAAGAGCGCGCTCTTCCCGGACGATGGCGGCCCCAGGATGAAAACGATCTCGCCTTCTTTCACCTCCAGAGTTATGGAGTCCAGAACCTTCCGTGAGCCGTAGCTCTTCCCCATCCCATCGAAAAAAAGCAAGGTTTCGTTCATATGCTCCAGACAAGCGGCCGCTTCCATGCCCGTGAAAGCCTTGCCGCGAGAAGTATTGCCTCAACCATCCCCGATTCGTCCGCCTCCCCCTTCCACGCTATGTCCTTGGCTGCTCCGTGACCGGGCGATGTTCTCACAAAGGGAAGCCCCAGCGTGACATTGACGCAGGTTTTCGGAAAAAGCGTTTTCAGAACCGGCAGGGCTTGGTCGTGAAACATCGCTACGACTGCATCGAATTCGCCTTTCAGGGCTCTCAAGAAAATGGAATCTGCTGAAAATGGGCCAGAGACCGCGACACCTCTTCTTGCCGCCAATTTAACGGCCGGTGACACTATCTCCTTTTCTTCCTTTCCCAGAAATCCCCCTTCACCTGCGTGCGGATTCAGTCCGCTGACCGCTATTCTCGGATGCTTCTTCTTGAAGAACCTCCGGAGCGCTGTGTGTGTGTGAAGTATTGCCGAGAGGACTCTCTCGCGTGAAATAGCACACGGGACTTCTTCAAGCGGAAGATGCGTCGTCACAATTGAGGCCACAAGTTTAGGAGAGACGAACATCATTGTTGATTTCTTCGAGTGCGAGAGGGATTCAAGAAACTCGGTGTGTCCAGTGAATTCGATTCCGCATCTGAGGAGAGATTCCTTTGAGACGGGCGCCGTAGCAAGAGCGTCCGCCATCCCGGAGAGGGCCAGTCTCGCTCCCTGGGCAATCCATCTTATAGTCTGCCTGGCGGTTGCGCTTCCGGAGTTGCGGGAGGCCGGGGTGGGTCCTTCAACCATAAGCCTCATGGGAGAACCATGTCTTCCTGCGAGGCGAAATCCGTCCTCTCTTCTCTCTATCCTGAAGGGGAAGGAAAACTCGGCAATTGCCCGCTCAACCACGTCGAGGGAGCCGACCAGAATCGGCGAGCACGCTGCTCTGACCATTGGTGAGTCCAATGCCTTAAGGGTGACCTCAGGACCGATGCCTGAAGGGTCCCCTAGAGTAATGCCGATTTTTGGCTTTTCAATGGCAGGGTTCAAATCACAGCTACTCTGTCTCGCTCGTTCTCTCGAGGATTTTGTAGAAGCCCCTTGCTTCCTTCACAGAAGCCTGTTTTCCGGGCAGTTTCACTATTTCTATGGTCAGTTGAGCACTGCCCTTTTTGAAAGCGACCTTGTCGCCCAATGTGACTATCTTACTTGCCCTTACAGGAGACCCGTTCACAACTATTTGCCCCTTCCGGGAGGCACGAGAGACCAGAGACCGGCTCTCGAAAAGACAACTCCAGTGAAGATACTTGTCGATTCGCTCCTTCCCTACTGCCAGGTTCTTATCTCTATGTAAGCTTTCTTCTTTATGCCTGCGACCCATTTGTCGTACCCCTCCTTCATCTTCTCCTGGGAAAGCATCTCTCTAAGCTCGTCCTTCATTTCAGAATAGATGAAATCCCTCTCTTCTGTTCTATCTTTCACCTGGAAAAGGTGATATCCGTGGTCATCCTCGATTGGTTCACTAACCTCCCCTACCAGAAGAGGGGCGACTGCCTCTCTGATTTCGTCCGGAACAGTACTCACATCCACAAACCCGATATCCCCGCCTTTTTCAGCAGTCTCCTTTTCGTCAGAATATTTCTTGGCGAGAGCGGCAAAATCCTCGCCGTCCGCCATTCTCTTCCGCAGACTTATGGCAAGGGCTCTCGTGTCACGCTTGTCTTTGTCCCGGGGCACCACCCTGACCAGTATGTGTCTCGCCTTGACCCGGCCCTCTTCCTTCTTCTCGACCTTTATGATGTGGAAGCCAAACCTTGTCTGCACGACGCCGCTCATTTGCCCCTCTGCAAGCGAGAACGCCGCTTGTTCGAAAGCAGGATCCAGCTCTCCTCTGGAAAAAAATCCAAGATCACCGCCGTACTTTGCACTGGGGTCGTCCGAGGCATCCTGGGCAACAGTCTCAAAGCTTTCCCCCTTGTTTATCCTGGCCAGGATCTGCTGTGCCCTGGCCGTTCCGTTCTTGAGTGCGACCGAATCGGGCTTTATTCTGATGAAGATGTGGGAGAGCCGCACCTCCTCGGGCTTCTTCGGAAGCCCGGCTTTCTTCTTGTTGTAGTAGTCCTGGATTTCGGAATCGGACACCTTTACCTTTGACCTCACCTCTCTACCTACCATCTTTATAAGGAGCAGCTGCTTTCTTACCTCCGGCTCGTACTTCTCCCTCAACTCACCCTCTGTAAGCCCCTCTCTTGCAAGCTCCTCTTTGAATATCTGTTCGGATCCGGCCCTTGCGATTGTATTGGACAGCGCCCGATCCACACCCTCTTTGAGCTCGCTCTTTGTCAGCGAAACGCCGCTTTTGTTCGCCTCGTCGACAATAAGCCGTTCCTCAATCATGCTGTCCAGGATTTCCTTTCTCAGCTGCGACACCTTCGTTGAGTCAGAGAGGTCAATTCGGAGCTCCCGGGCGTAAATCAGAACCTGCTCGTCAACTTCGCTTTTCAAGATGACGTTCTTGTTGACGATCGCGGCTATCCCATCAATCGCCGATTCTGCCCGGAGTCCGGGCGCCGAGCCGGCCAACAGAAGCAGGACAAAAAGCAGGCGGCCAGGTAGCTTACTTCGCATGCTGAAGCTTCGCTTTCTCAAGAACCTTCTCGTTGATCTTCACGGGATAGGATTTCCGCAGCTCCGCGAAGTAATTCTGCAGAGCTTCCTCCTGCTTCCCCACAAGCAGGTTCTGCTTTATGTCGAATTTGATGGTATCAAATGGTATCGGTTTTCCGTCTTTCTCATACGCCTTCGGATCCCTCTGATACTCCCCCTTGGCTTCTTCATCACTAACACTTGCCTTCTGAACAATCTGTTCATAATAGAGTTGTGTCACCATCAACTCCTCTGCCTTCCTCTGCAATTCCTCTTTGAGAGCCCTATCCTTCTCAATCCCTCTTTTGTCGGCTTCGGCAAAAAGGATCTCGTTCATTGTGTACTGCCCTTGTGCGAGAAGCTTCCTGAGCAGATCCAAGTTGCCGCCGCGCGTCCACTGGAACATGGGAAGGGCCTCCTCGACCTTAAGGTACTGGCCCACGGTAATCGCTCTGCGCCCAACCCGCACGATAACAAGCGAACTTTCTTCGGGCGTGACCTTGAATTCAGGCTTGGTTCTCGAAGTATCCATAGCCGCGTTTTCCCGGCGCTGAAGTATCGAGGAAAACGCTTCAAGGTTTTTCTCCTCCAACTTGGCGACATACTTCTTTTTCAGATCTTCAATGACCTTCGCCACAAGTAGTTTCTCTTTGGTCTGACGAACCTCTTTTTCAAGCGTTGTCTTTTCTTTGTCGAAAGTATCCTGCTCTCTCTTCCTTCTCTCTATGACTTTTATTATATGGTAACCGGCTTCAGTCTTGACTGGAGCAGAGGAGAGTTCTCCCTGCTTCATGCGGTACATGGCTTTTTCGAACTGGGGGTCTACTGCGCTCCCCGCCGTGATGAATCCCATGTCGCCGCCGGTGCGGCTGCTTCTTCTGTCCATGGAGTGGGATTGGGCAAGCGTGTCAAAATCGGCACCTTTCCTGAGTTCCACGAGCAGGCTGTCGGCTTCTTTTTGATCCCTTACCAGTATGTGCTTTACATGAAACTCTTCGGACCTTTTCTTGTACTGGTCGCTGAGATCTCCCTTTTTCACCTTGACTTTCTTGGAAATCATCTCCTCGTAGAGACGCTGGAGAACGATCCCTTTCCTTTGCTCGCCGATCTGCCACTGAACGTTTTTCACCTTGTCAATGCCCAGCTTCCATGCCTCCTGCGCCATGAGCTCCTTGTTTACCATGTCGTTGAGGAATTGATGCTTGGCCTCGCTGCCCGTCCCCTCCGGCAGGAACCTGGGATCCATCTCTGTATACATTTTCTCAAAATTCGCCAGGGTAATCGTCCTTTTCCCCGCCGTGGCAACAACTGACTTCGACTGGGAGCCACATGCTGAAAGAAGGATTAGTAGAAGAAACAAATAACCGATTACTCTTCTCACATTCTCTCCTTTCTGAATTATTCAGCCGAGATTTGGTGGAATCTCGAATCGGAAATTGCAAACCGGAAATCTGATGAAAAGGGGACTGCTGAACCCGACCATTCTGGTCTGCAGCCTCTTCATGCAGCACCTCCGGGAACGCTACCATAAACAGGGAGAGCAAGCAACAGCTTTCTGGCAAAAGAGCACGGATTCCCCTCGACCTTGGCCGCTTTGATCCCCATAGTAACTCCCGATGAAAAGCCTATCGGGAAATCTATCGAATCAAGAAATGTCTTGAGTTCGCTCTTCGCCAGCGCCTTCCCAAGCTCAAGTTCCACTTTCTCCTTTCTGACACTCAGGAATGGAACGTTCGCCTTTGCCGCAAGAATCCTGAGCGAGCGCAATTCAAACAGCGAAGCCGTCGCCTGCGGAAGAGGACCGAACCTGTCCACAAGCTCAAGAAGAAGAGAATTGACCTCGTCTTCAGTGTCAGTGCCTGCGAGCCTCTTGTAGATTGAAATTCTCTGACTTCCATCGCTCACATACTCCTCCGGGAGATAGACGTCGAGATCGGTGACAATCTTTGGCTCGAGTTTCTTCTCGAGAGGAATTCCCTTTATTTCTGCGACCCCTTCTTCGAGAAGCTTCATGTAGAGGTCGAATCCCACGCTGAGCATGAAGCCGTGCTGCTGGGGACCGAGCACATTCCCGGCGCCTCTAATTTCAAGGTCTCTCATTGCAAGCTTGAATCCGGAGCCAAGTTCGTCAAACTCCTCAATTGCGCTCAGTCTTCTTGCCGCCTCCCTTGTAAGCGTTTTCTCCCCGGACACGAAAAAATAGGCATACGCCTTCTCTGAAGACCTTCCAACCCTTCCTCTCAATTGGTAGAGCTGCGAGAGTCCAAATGTATCTGCCCTGTTTACGAGCAGTGTGTTTACTGAAGGAATATCGAGCCCGGACTCGATAATCATCGTCGAGACAAGCACGTCGTACTTCCTGTCAAGGAACTCAACCATGGTTCGCTCAAGCCTCGATGCCTCCATTTGTCCATGTGCAACTCCAAACGTGAGCTGCGGGACCCTTCTCCTCAGCAGGGAGGTCATTGCATCGATGGTCTCCACCCGGTTGTGCACGAAGAATGACTGACCGCCCCTTTCGGCTTCATCCAGGAGAGCATCGGCGATAAGCTCTTCGTCAAACTCCGCTATCTCCGTCTTGACGGGCAGCCTGTCCTTTGGAGGCGTGTTTATGATAGATATGTCCATTGCGCCGGAAAGGGACATGTGGAGTGTCCTCGGGATGGGCGTGGCAGTAAGAGTGAGTAGATCTGCAAGCTTCTTGAACGATTTCATTCTCTCTTTGTGCCTTACACCGAAACGCTGCTCTTCATCCACAATTATCAGGCCCAGATCTTTGAAGGCGACCTCTTTTTGAATCAGCTTGTGTGTTCCGATGACAATGTCAACCGTCCCCGCCTTGAGGTTCTTCAGGATTTCCGTCTGATCCTTCTTGCTTCTGAACCGGCTCAAGACCTCGACTGTTACCGGATACCCCTTCAGTCTTTCTGAAAAGGTCGAGTAATGCTGGGCTGCGAGCACCGTTGTCGGAACGAGCACTGCGACTTGCTTCCCACCCGTCACTGCTTTGAAGGCAGCCCTGACAGCTACTTCCGTTTTCCCATAGCCGACATCACCGCACACGAGTCTGTCCATCGACCTCGGGGATTCCATGTCCTTCTTCACTTCACTTACGCAGACCAGCTGGTCGGGAGTCTCCTCGTGGATAAATGAGCTCTCGAGCTCCTTCTGCCAGAGCGAATCGGGCAGGAACGCATGTCCGGGCATGGACTTCCTCAGCGCATGAGTCTCGATGATCTCGCGGGCCATGTCTTTTATCGCCCTCTTCGCTCTTTCCTTGGTCTTGAGCCACTGCTTGCCTCCAAGTTTCGAAAGCGCGGCAATGGCACCCTCTTCGGCCTTGTATTTCTCAACCAGATCGAGCTGGTGCACCGGCACAAAGAGCTTGTCTCCATCGCGGTAGTCAATCTGAACGCAGTCCGTTTCGTAGCCCGTGCCCTTGATTCTCTTCATGCCCCTGTAGATGCCAATCCCATGATCAACGTGAACGACATAATCCCCGATATCCAGCGCGCCGAGCTCTTCAAGAGAAAGCCCCCGGCCGTACTTCCTTCGCCTCGTTCTTCGCCTCTCGTAGGAAAGAATCTGCCTGTGAGTAAGGACAGCAAGCTTTGCTTCGGGGTACGTGAAACCCCTGGAGAGAAAGTCAACGCCGGGCTCGTAGCTCTCATCTTCGAGGACTTCCGCGAGTCTCTCTGCCTGCTCTTTTGTGTCGGAGAGAATGAAGGTCGTGAATCCGCCGGCTTCCAGCTCCTTGATGTGAGCCCTCAGGAGGTCAAATGCCTTTCCAGTAGGTTCCTGCTCCGATGTCTGAAACGCGAATATCTTCTCGTCAAGACCGGCTTCTTTCAGCTTCAGAGTTTCATTTTCAACCACCCGCATTTTTCCAATCCACTGAGCGAGCTCTTCCGGAGTAAGAAAAAGTTCATTGGGCGGAGAGACTACCGGGAAGTTCTCCCGGGATATTTCGTAGGAGCTCTCGATCTCTCCTCTCAGTCTTTCCGCTTCATCTCTGACCCTTCTGGCTTCATCGAGGAAAACGATCGTGTTCCCGGGAAAGTAGTCCAGGGCGCACGAAAGCTCCTGCTCGTAGAAGCCTGCAAGCCGCTCCATGCCGTCAAAGAAGAGGTCGCCTCCCATAAGCGACTTCAAGAGAGCCTTCTTTTCCTCATCCTCGACTTTCGAGAGAGCTCTGGAGAGGGCGCGCTCCTCGATTTCGGGATTAAGCAGCATCTCCATGGCGGGCAGGATGCTCGCTTCCTCAAGCTCGCCTTTCGATCTTTGCGTCTCAACGTCAAATTCCCTCATCGACCGTATGATTTCTCCGTCAAGCTCTATCCTGACAGGGTCCTTTCTACCGAATGAGAATATGTCAACAATCCCGCCCCTTCTCGAGAACTCCCCACAATCGGTAACGACAGCTGTCTGCCTATATCCCGAATAGGTCATCGCGACGATTACTTCACCCAGAGAGATCTCTTCGCCTTTCCTGAGCGGGAGAATGGCCCTGGCCATGAGTTCTTTCGAAGGCACCTTGCGCATGAGCGCCGAGGCAGTCGTTACAATCCTATTCGCCCGCGTTCCAGTGGCGAGAGCACACAGGGATTCAATCTTCGCACCAAGCAGAGCGGTCTGAGGCCGCCTTCTTTCGTATGGAGTTGCGTGCGGATCGCAGAGGTAGAGGATCTCTTCAGACGGTAGAATTGACGTCAGGTCTTCCAGCGCCTCTTCAGCTCTGTCGCTATCTTCGCAGACAATAAGAAGGGGAATGTCCTTTGGAATGAGCGAGAGCAGGATGTGCTTGGAAGAGCCGCAAAGCCCGGCCGTTTTGAGGCTGTTCTCTCTGCCGCTGACCGCTTCCAGAAAGCGCCGGGTCGTGTCCCCTCTCGAAAAGAGGTCACATATTGTCTGAAGCACTCCACTCTCTTTCATCATGGAACTCCAATTCGGGGACACATGACTTAATTCAATTGGGGCTCTGCATACACCTCTCTCCCCCTAGAAGGGGAGGTAGGGTGAGACGGGACATTCTCCCTCTCCCCTTTTGAAGGGGAGAGGATAGGGTCAGAGGGACATTCTCCCTCTCCCCTCGGGGAGAGGGTA
>JASEGR010000085.1 GCA_030017955.1 Candidatus Eisenbacteria bacterium | reverse complement strand
AGACCAGAGTCCGGTTTTCAACTTTAAA
The DNA here is from genome assembly GCA_030017955.1 of Candidatus Eisenbacteria bacterium. Classification (NCBI taxonomy): domain Bacteria; phylum Candidatus Eiseniibacteriota; species Candidatus Eiseniibacteriota bacterium. The sequence continues at coordinate 10,622 of JASEGR010000085.1, read as the reverse complement.
TAGTCCGGTTTTGAATTTTAACTGACATTGTCAAAAAAGTTCTTGACAAAGCAAAGGCGCTTGCCTAAGTTGGCATGGGTTACGAGATGGCGTGGCTTCGGCATGCCGATTCTTTGAGCGTGCCAGGGTCCAGACATAATGAGTGTATTTGAGGAGATGGTTTTTTCGTGAGTTGAGTCTTTTTGTTGAACCGTGTACTTCCACAGAGAAAGGAGAGGTGAAAGATGAAGAAACTGTTCGTGGGGATTTGCATACCGTTGATCGCTCTTAGCCTTTTTGCTGGTCTGTCGTTTGCTTCAAACAACGGGAATGCAAAGATTGCTCTTCATGTAACATCGCCTGGCACTGCCAAGACGCGCTGCACCGTCGCAGTGGTGCCCGCTACCTGCAGCCAGATTGTGCCCTATAATGCTACTGCTGGCGGAGCAAGCTATGATGTTTATGTTTGTGTTTATGACTTTACTGAAATGACAGCGACCGAGTTTGGCATCGACTACACCGAATCCCTGGTCAACGGGTTGAAGATATGGAGCTTCACCGGATGCGCCTTGGCTGGCGAGTTCATGATTACCAGCCCGACTCCGGCATGGCCTGCACCCGGCAGCGGAGTTGTTTATACAGCCTACTGCATCAATAAGACCTTTACCCCAAGTGGGGACAACGAGGTAGTCAATATTGGATATTTCTACCTCACGGCTTACGGATCGGGTGGCCGGCTCTCGATTATCGGCAGCCCAAGGGCAAGCACAGCTGAGATTACTGACTGTGCCGCTCAGCCGTCTCATACTGACGTGATAAGCGGCAACACTCCCAGCAATCTTGGATATGCGGATTTTGGCAGCGGAACCGGCTACAAGCCAGGATGTGGCGGTGTGCCGGTTGAAGACCACACCTGGGGAAAGATAAAGTCGCTTTACAGATAAGCGGCCTGGGCTTTTTGGGGTGGGAAGCCCTGCTTGCAGAACAAGCAGGGCTTTTCCATCTTCTGCCTCAGAGATTCTTCCAAGTATCATTGTGTCCGTCTGGGACTAGGCGGCGAAGCGTAGTATTAGGGATTCAAAGAGATCCCCGTATTCGGCTAAGAGTACCAGAGAAATGATGGGTCTTCATAGACACCTTGGAAATCCGGTTTTCTTGCTGCTTCTCGTTCCCATCGCTCTCTTTTCACCATTGCCATCCTTCTCAGGCGTGAATGGGAACGCAAAAATACTCCTCCATGCTGAGCCTCATGTGGACGGAGTTCAGTGTATTCCCCAGGTCTCTCTGAGTTGTCCTTCCATTTCTGTCTCAAACCTTCTCAATGGGCAAGCGTACGATGTGTTTGTCATTCTCGCCGATGCGACAGAGATAAGACAGATCAGGTTCGGAGTTCGTTACCCTATGTACAGAGGGGGAGCTTCAGGCATCAGTGTTGGGAGTTGGGGAAGATGCTTTGGAACGTTTGAAGATGCATCTCTTCAGATTGTTGCCGGTGCATGGCCTGATTCAGGAACAGGAATTACTCTTCAGGCAACAGCAGGCCAGAACGTTTCGGGGCAGCTTCCGGTCCTAGGCCGCTTTCTTGTCACATCCCATGGCACGGATGCTGAAACATTGAGGATCAGCATCGATCCCAGACTTGCCGTGAAGGACGTAATCATTAAAGATAGCAGCAGCAGGCCTGATTCCCTATGCACAGGCCCTGAAGACTCGTCGTATGGCTACCCCTGCTCTCAAAGCAGCCTCGGCTTGATCATTTTTGGAAGCGGCTCCGGATATAATCCCTGCGGCGTTACCCCTGCCCTTGCTCCCTCATGGGGAAGAATCAAGGCGCTCTACCGCTGATTTCGGCGCTACCGCATGACTAGAACGTACTCTCAGGTCCAAAACGGCAATCCTATCGGCAAGAATCAGGAGGCTCAATGCCCCGCCGGGAAATCCGGAATTTTGACCCCAGCCCGATTATCTGGTAAGTTATACGCATGAGAAAGAAGCAAGTCCTAGTCATTTCTTCAGTTTGTCTCGCACTCTGGTCTACTGTTTCACTGGGCCGTCCTCCTGACGCCAAGCTTCTGGCATCGGGTGAAGATGGTATGACGATTTCCTTCGAACTCCCGGCATTCAATGTCACGAAAGAAATCCATGAGGACAAGGAGTTCTCAAGAATCGAAGTGGCGGGTTTTCCTTTCGTCACCACCCCGGGCTTGCCCATGCTGCCGATGAGCCCCTATCTCCTTGCCGTTCCTTTCGGAGTTGATCTTCGAGTTCGCATAGTCTCAAAAGAAGCCGAGACTATCTCAGGAATCATTCCGCTCCCCGCACCTAAGAATGTGATGATGGATGGAGATTTTCCGGCGCCGGGACTGGAGTTTTTCTATGACGCGAGTTTCTATCTTTCCGGCAGGGTTTTCCCGGAGGATATTGCGAATCTCGGAAAGGGCGGTGCCATCAGAGATCAGAGGGTTGTCGAGCTAAGCGTTTTCCCTTTCCAGTACGATGCCGGGAAAAGGAAAGTGCTCGTATGGAAAAAGATAGTCCTGAGAATCGATTTTGCGAAAAAGGGAAGGAAGTTGGCAGAACCGCAGCGAGTACCGGTCCAGGAAGAAGTGCTCTGGGAAGACGTCTACAAGAATACTATCTTCAATTATGAGGAAGGGAAAAGGTGGAGGGGAAAGCTTGTTTCGGAAAAAGTGCGGTTTGGTGTCCAGGAGAGCATTGCCCAGGGGCCGGAGCTCAAGCTCTCCGTAGGACGAACCTCAATATACAAAGCCACATTCAGCGACCTCAGCGCGAAAGGATTCCCCAGCGATGTCCCGATCAGCGAGATCGCTCTTTATGAGAAGACGTATTCTCCATCCTCAATTCCGCCTCAAACGAAGAGTGGAGTGCCAATCCTGAAGGTTGATGAGAACGGAGACGACGTGTTCAACGGCGCGGACTACATAATCTTCTACGGCCTGAGCTACAAGGACAGGTTTTCGTCTTCGTTCCCGGATTCCAGGTATTCAAACAAACACACCTATTGGCTGTCCAGGGACTCCGGCCTTTCCGTTGATATGCCCTCCTATTCCGGCTGGCGGAATTCAAGCTCGCCTACAATCCCGGCTTCCTTTGTGCAATGGAGAAAATTCGAAGTCGACGCGGTCTATGATAATTCTCCGGATTCCCTTACGTGGGACAACCTCTACTGGGAAGATTTCGGCACCAAAGAGCCAGCAGTTCCATACACTTTCCAAGTATATGACCCTGATCCCCTGAAACCATTCGGAATCAGGGCATCGTTCAGGGGCAAGAAATATAATGATCACTTTGTTTCGCTCTATCTGAAAAACGGCCTTGGCAAAGAGGAGACCGTGGTTCAGAGGGCTCATTTTGCCGTAAGGAGCCGGTATATATTCAATGAGAACCGGCAGCTCTCTCTCTCCGATACCACCCTGACATCCGGGACCAACAGCTTCAGGTTTTTCGGCGAGACTCTTTGTGACCAATACTGCACGACATGTGACGGCCCATACTGTTCGGACCATGGAAGCGATGCTTACTTTGACTGGTTTGAGGTTGGCTACTACCGGCGCTACAGAGCCCGCGGTGATTCCCTCGAGTTTTCAAGCGGCGGCACAAGCGGCGAGCTTGAGCTCAGGGTAGGGAAATTCGGTCTAAGAGACATCGTCCTTTTTAACATCACCAATCCGCTTCTGCCGCGGGTTGTTGAAGTCGATACGACTTCGATGGTCAGTCTTGATCCCTCTGATCAGACCTACGGGCTTTCGTTTCAGGACAGCGTGAGTTCCGAAAGAACCTACGCAGCATACGCAAGGCGGTCTCTCCCTCTGTTTCCAGCCGGGGATATCGTTCTTGACGCAAGTTCATCCCTGTCCTCGCTTCCGAAGGGCAGCGATTATGTGATGGTCGTCTATGATGCTTTCAGGGAGGCATCCGAGGAGCTGGCCGATCACAGGAGATCAAAAGGTCTCTCGGTCGAAGTGGTGTCTCTGAGCGATGTGTACGATGAATTTAGCGGCGGGGACTCATCGCCGGACGCCATATTGAGGTTCCTCAAGTTTGCCTATGAAAACTGGAATCCACGGCCGCTTTTCCTCACCCTCGTTGGAGACGCAAGCGCCGACTACAAACATGTTCTTGCGACAAGTGATTCAAACTTCGTTCCAACTTACATGCTTCTTTCGCCTGTGAACGGACCGGCCGGCAGGGAGCTTGTCGGAAGCGATCACTGGTTCGTTACAGGCCTGAGCGATCCTACAGACGACAAGAATCCCGACATGTACGTGGGAAGGCTGCCGGTCGGGAGTCCTGTAGAATTGAGAAACTTGATTCGAAAGGTGAAGAAGTACGAAGAGGTCTCTTCGAGTGATTCGTGGCGGGGAAAAGGTCTTCTCATCGCAGACGACCAGTACTCAGGCGGTCTCTTCGGGACGACGCGATACTGCAAGCTCACCGGAGAAGGGATATTCAGGACAATATCCCAGCGGATAAAGCAGATGGCTTCTGAGAATCCCACTTCAAAGGACTTTGTCTTCAAACCCTTCTACCTTGATTCCGTCATTCCGAACGATCCAAGTTTTGTGGACCAAGACGACAAAAGTTGCAGAGTGCAGTACAATGTCCTGGACTACGTGAACAGGATCGTGAACCCAGGATTGTTGAGTGAGTTGGCCGGCGGATTTCTTCTCGTGAACTATCAGGGACATGCGAACCAACTCGTTCTTTCGCATGAGGACATCATCTGTATGAGATGCGCGAACCCCCTGACAGTGCCCCCCCGGCCCAGATATGACACCGTGACGGGAGAGGCCTATGACATTACAAACCTCTCAAATCTGGACAGGCCTTTCATCTTCTTCGCTTTTGCGTGTCATACCGGAGCGTTTGAGAACATCAATGAGAAACGCTACAAGGACTCTCTTGCCGAAAGACTGCTTTTTGCCCAAAGAAAGGGCGCTGTAGCAACCTTTGCCAGCACCGCCTATGAATGGCTTCCATCAAGCTACGAGAATGATTTCAACAGGTTCATCTTCGAGGCCTTTTTTCACAGTCCTCCGGTCGCAAGCATTCGGAGACAAGAAAGCAACAAGGGCAGGTGGTTTCTCGGAGAGGTGATAGCGACAGCAGAGATCCGGTACCTGGCCCTGAGGACCAGTGTTTTTGAAGGAGCTGTGGAAACCTACACCCTTCTTGGAGACCCTGCACTTATGGTCGATGCCCTGCCTCCTTCAATTACAGTCAAAGTTGACGGCACGGAGACAGCGGACGGAGCCAGGATAGAAGTCTCTGCGAGAACCGATTCGGTTACCATTGAGGCAACTGCCAGTGATGAAGTTTCTATTGGGAGCGTTAGTGTCGATGAATTGATTTCCGGAAGCTCAGTTCCAGTTGACACCTCACTTTATTCCACGTGGCTCATCCCTGAGGGATGGACGGACGCAAAGAGAGTCTATGGATTGAAGTACAGGGCCAGGCTAAGACCTGAGAACTACTCCGTGAGACTTCATGCAACTGACTGGATAGGGCGTGAGTCAATATTCAATCTTACAGTCGGGGTTGATGTGAGGGCCTTAGTCAACGGAAAAATAATCACGTTTGGACAGACCGGGGCTGATGTTCCGTCTCCTGCCTCAGCCAGGGTAACTGTCGAAGTCATGAGCCCGGTTCCCCTGAACCCGGACAGCATCGATGTGGAGCTCGCGGGAACTGCCCAGGGTTTCACCAAAACCCCGCTTGACGGGTTGAACAAGGACTGGAGGCTTGAAAAAGAGATTTACCTGGAGAAGGGGCGATATGAACTTGTCCTGCGGATTCTCGGATCAAACATCCCTGACCGACGGGCGACGCTGGTGGTCACTGAGGAGCTTGCTTTTTCCTCGGTCTTCAATTATCCGAATCCGTTTGAGACCGAAACCGAATTCCACTATACGCTTCTGAGCGACGCCAGGTCAGTCAGAATAAGAGTGCTCACAGTTTCTGGAAGGCTTGTCACGGAGCTCAACGGAGCAACGTCAACCGGGGAGAATGCCGTCGCATGGAACGGTCAGGACAGCTCGGGATTGGAAGTCCCGAACGGCGTTTATTTCTACAAGCTAGCCGCTGAAAGCCCGAAGGGGAAAAAGATTTCCAAGATAGGAAAGGCCGTGAAATTAAAGTGAGGGAAGACGTGGAAGTGGTTGGAGCTAAGGCGTGAGACTGGACAAACTTACCATAAAGGCGCAGGAAGCCATAGACGATTCCCAGCAGCTTCTCAAGAAGTATGAGCATCAGGAACTCACTCCCGAGCATCTTCTGCTTTCACTTCTCACCCAGAAGGAAGGAATCGTACCGTCACTCGTCGAAAGAGTCGGGGCCGCTCCGGAAGTCCTGATTCGCGAAGCCGAGAAGGAACTCTCCAGGAAACCGAAGGTTTACGGTGCCGGAGAGAATGTTTACGTATCGCGTGAACTCACGCAACTTCTTGAAGATGCGCTTACCGAGACAGAGCGGCTGAAGGACGAGTTTGTAAGCACCGAGCACATTCTTATTGCGATGGCTGACCCCAAAGCCGGTTCGGTTGCGCGCATTCTCGGGCAAAACGGCGTTGGTAAGGAATCGCTGTACCGTGCCCTTCAACTCATAAGGGGCGGTGTGAGGGTGACCGACCAAAATCCTGAAGACAAGTACCAGGCCTTGACGAGATACGGACGGGAGCTGACGGAGCTCGCGCGGAAGGGGAAACTTGATCCCGTTGTGGGAAGGGATGATGAGATAAGGCGCGTGATTCAGGTCCTTTCGCGACGAACAAAGAACAATCCGGTTCTCATCGGGGAGCCCGGTGTGGGCAAGACAGCGATTGCCGAAGGGCTTGCTCAAAGGATCGTCGCAGGCGACGTTCCGGAGGGATTGAAACGCAAGAAAGTCGTGGCTCTGGACATGGGAGCGCTCGTCGCCGGAACCAAGTTCAGGGGTGAGTTTGAGGAGAGGCTCAAGGCAGTGCTGAAGGAAGTCTCTCTCGCGGAGGGAGAGATCATACTTTTCATTGATGAAGTTCACACGGTTGTCGGGGCGGGAGCTGCGGAAGGAGCGGTTGACGCTTCGAACATGCTCAAGCCGGCACTTGCCAGGGGCGAGCTTCATTGCATAGGTGCGACCACGATAGATGAGTACAGAAAGCACATAGAGAAAGATGCGGCTCTTGAAAGAAGGTTCCAGCCCATCCTTGTGGGTGAGCCATCGGTTGCCGACACGATCGGAATTTTGCGCGGACTAAAAGAGAAATACGAGGTCCATCATGGAGTAAAGATAAAAGATTCAGCCCTCGTAGCGGCTGCAACTCTCTCAACCAGGTACATCAGTGACAGATTTCTGCCTGACAAGGCGATAGACCTAATAGACGAAGCCGCTTCAAGGTTGAAGATTGAAATGGACAGTCTGCCGGTGGAGCTGGATGAAATCGAGAGGCGTGTCAGACAGCTCGAGATTGAGAAAGAAGCTCTCAAGAGAGAAACAGACCAGCCCTCAAAAGACAGGCTGAAGGCCTTGGACGGAGAACTCTCTTCCTTGAAAAAGGAGAGAGAAAAAATGCGTGCTCACTGGCAGAAAGAGAAAGAGATTATCTCAAAGATAAGGCAGGCCAAGGAAAGAACCGAGCAGGCGCGGGGTGAATCTGAGAAAGCTGAGAGAGAAGGTAATCTTGGCAGGGTGGCCGAGCTCAGGTACGGAGTGATGGCCGGGCTCCAGAAAGAGATAGAAACACAGTCTGCGAAACTTGGAGTCCTCCAGAAGGAAAGGAAAATGCTCAAGGAAGAGGTGGATGAAGAGGACATCGCAGAGGTTGTCTCAAAGTGGACCGGAATTCCTGTGGCCAAGATGATGGAAGGCGAGATAGATAAGCTTATTCATATGGAGGAAAGACTGAAAGAACGCGTCATAGGGCAGAATCATGCGGTCTCCGTGGTCGCAGATGCCGTGAGGAGGGCGAGGGCCGGGCTTCAGGATGAGCGAAGGCCTACCGGCTCTTTCATGTTCCTGGGACCAACGGGCGTAGGGAAGACGGAACTCGCACGGGCACTCGCAGAGTTTCTTTTTGACGACGAGAAAGCCATGGTGAGGGTGGACATGTCCGAGTACACGGAGAGGCACTCCGTTGCCAAGATTATCGGAGCGCCTCCGGGTTATGTAGGATATGAGGAGGGAGGATACCTTACGGAGGCAGTGAGACGGAGGCCGTACACCGTCATTCTGCTGGATGAAATCGAAAAAGCCCACCCTGAGGTCTTCAATATCCTTCTTCAGATCCTTGACGAGGGAAGGCTCACTGACGGGAAGGGACGAACGGTTGACTTCAGAAACACAATTGTGATCATGACTTCCAATGTCGGGAGTCAATGGATAGAGGAGCTTGGCGGAAGAAATGATGAAGAGATGAGGAGAAGGGTCCAGGAATCCCTGAGGGCGCAGTTCAAACCGGAGTTTCTGAACAGAATTGATGAGATCGTGGTCTTCAACAGTCTGACGATGCCGGACATAGAGAAGATAGTCATCCTCAACATAAAGGGAGTTGAAAAACTTCTTCGTGAACACAGAATGGGGATCGAGCTTTCCGAGGAAGCGAAAGCAGCTCTAGCCAGGGAAGGGTTCGATCCTACCTACGGAGCAAGGCCGCTAAGACGGGTAATTCAGAGGAGAGTTCAGAATCCTCTTGCCCTGGAGATTCTCAAGGGTGGGATAAAAGAGAACTCCTCTGTTCGGGTGGAGGTTGACAATAAAGGAGAATTCAGGTTCTCTACTGTCTAGTGCCGTGTCCTGCAAATTCCTTGTCTATGTTTTTGCCCCTGGACACAACACTTTCATAAGGGCTTCTCGCCCCTCTGACGCTTCAGGATGCTCCTACTCGTCGCATCCCTACGCTGTCACCCCTGAGGGGGTCGGCCACGACCCCCTCATACCCCCTGGCAGTGTGCCTTACGAAACGCCCTGCATTTCGTAAAGTCATTTCTGGGACGGCACACTAGAACCTGATTGAGCCGGAGACCCTGTGGCTCGCATCAAGGTCTTCATGACTCAGGAATGCATAATCAACTCCAAATCGCCTGTATCTGAATCCGGCTCCCGCATTCGGTCTGCCGTCCTCAAGACCGGCCCTCAACGCGATCGATCTCAGGAACCAGAACTCCCCGCCAACAAACCCGTCGGCAGTGACCCTCTTCAGAGGACTTTCACTGCTGTACGTTCTGGTTCCTTCGAAGCCGAGGAGAAGGTCACCGGAAACCGTGAATGCACCGTTTGCCTTTTCAACATGCCGTGTTATCTGCAGCCCCATCCTCAGCGTTGGAGATATGAACTCCCGTTTTCCAGTGTCCCAGGTTATCGGGGTTGTCGTGAAATCCTTGGCCATCAGGCCGAACGAGACCCATGCGGCCGGTTCGTAGACGGCGCCGAAGTCGAGTCCGGCACCGAAACTTGAATTGTCGCCGATAACCTGCCTGATGATCTTGAAACTTCCGCCCAACTTCAGTCTTTCACCGGCGATTCTTCCGTATCCAAGCATCATCGCCGATTCGGAATCACTTTTCCATTGCACCCTGGCCTCATCATATATGATGCGCTCGTAGGGTTCCCGAATGCCGTTGTTCTCGCCTTCGTCCTGAGTGGCCTGGATGCCGTCCCTGCCATAGTCTTCAAACTGAAGGTCATTAGTGTAGGGAATGTTGTCGGTCCCAAGGCGGACGAAACCCACGGAAACTGCGCTCCTCCCTTCTTCTTCCAAAGGAAATACGAAAGAGCCGAAATCATAATTCAGGAGGGAGCCAAACTGTTCGGAATGCATGAGGAAGAGTTCTTTTTTCTTGAGGAACACCAGCCCGGCCGGATTCCAGAAACCGGCGGTTCCGTCGTCGGCCACGGCCACGAAAGCTCCGCCCATACCCAACGCCCGGGCCCCTGCTCCAATCCGGAGAAATTCTCCCGCATACTTATCCGCAGAGGCTGAGGAAAAAAGGATTGCCGGCCCAAGAAAGAGAGGGACAAGTTTCTTCAGCTTCATCAACGCAGGAAGCTCCTCATCGACTTCCAGGTCACATACTTGTCGATAAGCTCTTTATCGCCCTTTTTCAGGTTCATGATGCTGCAAGCCACCTCGTAGTCCCCGTTCTTTTCCCCGCTGCCTGTCTCCGAACATCTGACCACGATGCCTTCGCACTTGAGCACGTGCGTTTTCTTGAGCACCTTGCCAAAAGCCGGAATCAAGAGCGTCATCACGACCTTCGTGAGTACCGGGACCGGGACCCGGAGGCGGCAGTAAACCCCGCCGGTACTCATATTAATGCTCTCCGCTATAAGTACATCCTCACCCTCAACCGGTTCCTTTTTCTCGATCTGGAGAGCAAGTCTGGCCGTGATTCTCTTGGATTTTCTTCTTTCTTTTTCTCTTCCTCGGGCCATTTTTCCTCGACTGGGAATTGCGTTTATCTCAGTCTCTTTTTATGTCTGTCCCGTCTTCTTCTTTTTTTCCTCTTGTGAGTTGCTATTTTCTTCCTTTTTCTTTTCCTGCCGCAGCCCACGCGTTCACCTCCTCCCTCATCAACTTTGCTTTCACAGGATAGCTAGTGCTGTGTCACATAAATTCGCGAACTTATTATGCGGTGCCCCAGCACTTT